>NZ_JBXFWF010000034.1:0-46666 GCF_056854515.1 Stenotrophomonas sp. STEN063 | reverse complement strand
GGGGGTTGGGCCGCCAAATTGTCGGGCCTCGCCTGGCTGGCAACGCGACTGGGGGGTTACGCCCCCCGCCGTGCTGGGCGGGGCTCTACAGGGGAGGGCTCCTGCAAGGGGCGCCGGCAAGGCCCCTGCGGAGCATGGCCCGGCCTTGGCTATGGCAGCCCCTAAGTTCCTGATTTCTTCCGGTAAAAGCCCCCTAAATGGCGGCGAAAAACCTGCCCTTGTGGTAGACTCCGCAGGTTGATCCGAGTTTCCGGCAGGGTGGCCCTTCAGGGTGCCGCCAACGGACGGGATCGCTACCAGACAACGGAACCCGAATGGCAGAAAACGCCAAGGAAATCATCCAGGTCAACCTGGAAGACGAGATGCGCAAGAGCTACCTCGATTACGCGATGAGCGTGATCGTCGGCCGCGCACTCCCCGATGCCCGCGATGGCCTCAAGCCAGTACATCGCCGCGTCCTTTTCGCGATGAACGAGCTGGGCGCGCACAGCAACAAGGCGTACTTCAAGTCGGCGCGTATCGTCGGTGACGTGATCGGTAAGTACCACCCGCACGGCGACCAGTCGGTCTACGACGCGCTGGTGCGCTTGGCGCAGCCATTCTCGCTGCGCTACATGCTGGTGGACGGCCAGGGTAACTTCGGTTCGGTTGACGGCGACTCGGCAGCAGCAATGCGTTATACCGAGGCCCGCATGTCGCGCCTGACGCATGAGCTGATGGCCGATATCGACAAGGAAACCGTCGATTTCCAGCCCAACTACGATGAAAAGGAACTGGAGCCGACGGTCATGCCGACCCGGTTCCCGAACCTGCTGGTCAATGGTTCTGCCGGTATCGCGGTGGGCATGGCGACCAACATCCCGCCGCATAACCTCACCGAAGCCATCACGGCCTGCATCGCGCTGATCGACAATCCGTCGATCGACGTTGATGGTCTGATGGAGCACATCCCGGGCCCGGATTTCCCCACCGCCGGCATTATCAATGGCACTGCCGGCATCATCGCCGGCTACCGCACTGGCCGTGGCCGTGTGCGTATCCGTGCCAAGGCCGATATCGAAGTGGCCGACAATGGTCGCGAGTCGATCATCGTCACCGAGATTCCGTACCAGGTGAACAAGGCGCGGTTGATCGAGAAGATCGCCGAGCTGGTCAAGGAAAAGAAGCTCGAAGGCATCAGTGAGCTGCGCGATGAGTCCGACAAGGACGGCATGCGCATCTACATCGAAATCAAGCGCGGCGAGTCGGCCGAGGTTGTGCTCAACAACCTGTACCAGCAGACCCAGATGGAGTCGGTGTTCGGCATCAACATGGTGGCGCTGGTCGATGGTCGGCCGAAGCTGTTGAACCTCAAGGAAATGCTGGAGGCGTTCATCCGCCACCGCCGTGAGGTTGTCACCCGCCGTACCATCTTTGAACTGCGCAAGGCGCGTGCGCGTGCGCACGTGCTGGAAGGCCTGACGGTTGCCTTGGCCAACATCGATGAAATGATCGAGTTGATCAAGACCTCGGCCAACCCGGCTGAAGCCAAGGAGCGCATGCTCTCCAAGGTGTGGCAGCCAGGTCTGGTTGGCGCCCTGCTGGGCGCTGCCGGCGCCGAGGCATCGCGTCCGGAAGACCTGCCCAAGGGCATTGGCCTGGTCAACGGCAACTACCAGCTCAGCGAAGTCCAGGCAACGCAGATCCTGGAAATGCGCCTGCACCGCCTGACCGGGTTGGAGCAGGACAGGCTGACCGAAGAGTACAAGCAGCTGCTGGAATTCATCGCCGGCCTGATCCGCATCCTGGAAAACCCGGACGTGCTGCTGCAGGTCATCCGCGAAGAGCTGGAGAGCGTGCGTGCCGAGTTCGGCGACGAGCGCCGCAGCGAGATCCGCCACAGCGAAGAAGACCTGGATATCCTGGATCTGATTGCGCCGGAAGACGTGGTGGTGACGCTGTCGCGTGCCGGTTACGTCAAGCGCCAGCCAGTCAGCGCCTACCGTGCGCAGCGCCGCGGTGGCCGCGGCCGCAGCGCCGCAGCGACCAAGGACGAGGATTTCATCGAGCAGCTGTGGCTGGTCAACACGCACGACACGCTGCTGACCTTCACCAGTTCTGGCAAGGTGTTCTGGTTGCCGGTGCATCAGTTGCCGGAGGCCGGTTCCAATGCACGTGGCCGTCCGATCATCAACTGGATCGCGTTGGAGAACGGTGAGCGCGTGCAGGCCGTGTTGCCGGTGCGCGAGTACGACGAGAACCACTTCGTGTTCTTCGCCACCCGCAACGGTACGGTCAAGAAGACTCCGCTGAGCGAGTTCGCGTTCCGTCTGGCGCGCGGCAAGATCGCCATCAACCTGGACGACGGCGACGCGCTGGTTGGCGTTGGCCTGACCGATGGTGAGCGTGACATCGTGCTGTTCGCCTCCAACGGCAAGACCGTGCGCTTTGGCGAAGACAAGGTCCGCTCGATGGGCCGCACCGCCACCGGCGTGCGCGGTATCAAGATGCCCAAGGGCGAGGAAGTGGTCAGCCTGATCGTCGCCGAGAGTGCCGGCGGGGTTGAGGATGAGAACGAAGAGGACAATGGCGTCGAGGAAGTGGCAGCGGACAGCGGCGAGATCGTCGAAACCGCAGACGATGCCGGCGTGCAGTACATCCTGACCGCGACCGAGAACGGCTATGGCAAGCGCACCCCGCTGGCGGATTACCCGCGCAAGGGCCGCGGCACCCAGGGCGTGATCGGTATCCAGACCAGCGAGCGCAACGGCAAGTTGGTCAGCGCGGTGTTGCTGGGTACTGGCGATGAAGTGCTGTTGATTTCCGACGGTGGCACCCTGGTGCGTACCCGTGGCTCGGAGATCTCGCGCGTCGGCCGTAACACCCAGGGCGTGACCCTGATCCGTCTGTCCAAGGGCGAGAAGCTGCAGGCGGTTGAACGCCTGGATGCTTCGCTCGATGCCGAGGACGAGGTGCTGGAAGAGGATGCTGCAGGTACCGTGGAAGCAGTGGCACCGGCAGCGCCGGAGGCCTGATTCTTCGGGCTTTGAGTTTGGAAAAAGCGCCGGCATGCCGGCGCTTTTTTTGTGCTCTTGTCTGGCTTTATCAGCCAGGAGCTTGCCCTCACCCCAACCCCTCTCCCGCGCGCGGGAGAGGGGCTGACGCACCGCGAGCGCAAGCATTGCTAGCCCCTCTCCCGTTCACGGGAGAGGGGTTGGGGTGAGGGCAAGCTCCTGGCCAGCAGCCTCAAATCCCAAGCCAAATCCCTGCGACTAATGTCGCAGCGACATTCCGTGCCAGCTGTCCGACTCTCTACCGGCAACATCCTTGGAGAGGGAGAGGCACCAGATGTACCAGGATCTCGGTCGCAACCAGGCCAACTACACCGCGCTGTCGCCGTTGAGCTTCCTGCGCAAGGCGGCAACCGTGTATCCGCAGCGCGTGGCGGTCATCCACGGGGAGCGCCGCCTGGATTGGGTGCAGGTCTACCAGCGCTGCCGTCGGCTGGCTTCGGCCCTGCAACGCCTGGGTATCGGCAAAGGCGATACGGTTGCCGCGCTGCTGCCCAACACTCCAGCAATGATCGAACTGCATTACGGGCCGGCGATGCTCGGCGCGGTGTTGAACACGCTCAACACCCGGCTTGATGCGCAGACCCTGGCTTTCATGCTCGACCATGGCGAGGCCAAAATCGTATTCAGCGACCGTGAGTTCGCACCGCTGATGGAACGGGCGTTGGCACTGTGCAAGCAGCCGCCGCAGGTCATCGACGTCGATGATGCAGAGATAGAAAGCGGTGCGTTCCTTGGTGAGATCGAGTACGAGGCGCTGCTGGCCGCCGGCGACCCTGACTTCGCGTTCGAGCTACCAGTCGATGAGTGGGATGCCATCACTCTGAACTACACCTCGGGTACCACTGGTGATCCCAAAGGCGTGGTCTATCACCATCGCGGCGCGTACTTGAATGCGGTTGCGAACATCATCGACTGGGGCATGCCACAACACCCGGTGTACCTGTGGACGCTGCCGATGTTCCACTGCAACGGCTGGTGTTTCCCGTGGACCATGGCTGCGGTGGCCGGCACCCAGGTCTGCATGCGCCGGTTTGATCGCAAGCGTGTGCTGGAGTTGATGCGCGAGCATGGCGTCAGCCACTACTGCGGCGCGCCGGTCATCCATGCCGCACTCGCCGCTGCGCCGGAGGAAAGCAAGCAGGGCTTGGTCGGTATCAAGGGCCAGGTCGCGGGTGCGGCGCCGCCGGCAGCAGTGCTGGAGGAAATGGAGCGCATGGGCGTGGAGATCACCCACGTCTACGGCCTGACCGAGGTCTATGGCCCGGCGTCGATCTGCCAGCCGCAGGCCGAGTGGGCGCAGCTGCCAATTGCAGAACGTGCCGAGCTCAACAGCCGCCAGGGCGTGGCCTGCCTGCTGCAGGAAGACATGCAGGTACTGGACCCGGAGACTCTGCAGCCGGTGCCATGGGATGGCATCAGCGTTGGCGAGATCATGTTCCGCGGCAATATCACCATGCAGGGCTATTTGAAGAATCCGCGAGCAACGGCTGAGGCGTTCGCCGGCGGTTGGTTCCATACCGGTGATCTGGCGGTGGTGTATGCCAACGGCGCGGTGAAGATCCGCGATCGCTCCAAGGATGTGATCATCTCCGGGGGCGAGAACATCTCGTCGCTGGAGGTGGAAGATGTGCTGTGCCGGCACCCGGCGGTATTGGCGGCTGCGGTGGTCGCGCGACCGGATCCGAAGTGGGGCGAAACGCCTTGCGCCTTTGTTGAGTTGAAGGAAACCTCGCATCTGGAATCGGCCGAGGCGTTGGCGCATTGCCGCCAGCATCTGGCCGGTTTCAAGCTGCCGAGGCGCTTTGTCTTCGGTCCGCTGCCGCGCACGGCGACGGGCAAGGTGCAGAAGTTCAGCCTCCGCGACGTCGCCAGGGAGCTGGTCGATATCGAGTGATGCGCCAGCCTGTCGGTGAGGCGAGCTCCGTAGTGCCGAGCCATGCTCGGCATGGGCATTACCAGTAAAGCCTCTGCCGAGCATGGCTCGGCACTACAGGGAACGCATCTGCCGGGCATAGCTCGGCTCTGCAGGTGCGATTGGCGCCGCGTCCCGGGCGGTGACTCAGCGCGGCGTACGCACCATGCGTTCGAGCAGGTGCTCGACGATGCCGGCGGGGTTGGCGGTGCGGCCTACGTGGGTGACCGAGGTCTGCACCACCGAGCTGCGCTTGGCGGTCAGGAAGTGGAAGCGGGCGCGCGGTGGCAACTGTGCGATCGGCCCGGCACCTGGCTCACCACGGCAGATCGCGACGATGGCATCCAGCCACGGCTGCACACCAGCCAGATCAAGTTGCGGTGCAAACGCCTGCAACCGCGCGACATCGATCTCGATGGCGGCCTGCAGGTGTCCTGCGCTGGGGCAGGAGACGATCACGCCGACGTTGATGAATTCTTCGCGCTCCACCCGCGGTACGACGCGGATGATGGCGTAATCATAGGTGTGCAGCGTGGGCACGGATGGCCTCCTGTACGAAGGCTTCGCGCAATTGCAGGCGGCGCTTCAAATAGCTGGCGTAAGCAGAACGGTAGGCTGTCGCATCGGCAAAGGCGGGCTCATTCTGCAGCCAGCTGTCTGGAATCTGCGCGACGATGCCGTCGATGACCGCGTCGGTCAGCAGGGGAGCCAGCGCCGCGTCGGCGTCGGCGATGCGGCTGGCGACTGGCAGCAGCACGTGGTCCTTGATCAATACGAAAGGCTTGCCGCAGGCCTCGCCGGCGTTCTCCCAGTCGTGGTGGAAGTACAGCGCCGCGCCGTGATCGATCAGGTAGAGCTTGCGGTGCCAGACCATCAGGTTGGGGTTGCGCGCGGTGCGGTCCACGTTGCTGGTGTACGCATCAAACCAGACGATGCGCGAAGCCAGTTCGGCATCCGGTTGCATCGCCGCAGGGTCGTAATTGATCGCGCCGGGCAGGTAGTCGCTGCCGAGGTTGGTACCTTCGCTGGCGCGGATCAGGTCCTGGATCTCCGGGTCGGGCTCGGTACGGGCGAACTCGCGGTCCAGTTCGACCAGGACGATGTCCGGCATCGGCAGGCCCAGCGCCTGTGCAAGCCGACCAACCACCAGCTCGGCGATCAGTGCCTTGGGGCCTTGGCCGGCGCCGCGGAACTTGATGACGTACATGCCATCGTCGTCGGCTTCGATCACCGCTGGCAGTGAGCCGCCTTCGCGCAGCGGGGTGATGTAGCGGGTGGCGTGAACAGTTTTCACGGGAGTACGCGGTCAGAAAGAAAGGCAAGCCTAGCGCAAAGCCGGTGTGTTCGGTGGCTCGCTGGTTGCCCCCGGCGCTGGACGCATGCCGTGGATGACAGGGCGTGGCTGTGCGATCTGTGGCGTGGAGTCGTTAGTCAAAGTGAAGAGTGGTGGATGAGGTGGATACTGCCAGTGCCGCCCTGCGATGGGCTGGCAATCACCCGGTTGCGTCCTTCGCGCTTGGCCTGATACACGGCCAGGTCGGCGCGCTCCAAGGCGCTTTCCAGATCGTCCGCTGCTGCCACCATGGTGACGCCAAAGCTGGCGGTGATGGTCTGCTTCGCCGGTGAGCAGTGCATCTCGCTGATGCCAGCACGTATGCGTTCGGCGACGCGGGCAGCGGTGGCCAGATCAGCGCAGCGCAACAACAGTACAAATTCCTCGCCGCCGAAGCGCGCGACCAGATCGCCAGGACGGGTCATCTGCTGCAGCAGTACACCGACCTGCCGCAACACGTTGTCGCCGGCGGCATGGCCCCAGGTGTCATTGACCTGCTTGAAATGATCGACATCGCAGGCAAGCAACGCCCACTGGTTGGCGGGGCCGTGTTGCAGGCGCTGGTTCGCTATCTCGAAGAAGGCGCGGCGGTTGAGCAGCAGGGTGAGCGGATCATGGTTGCGCTCATGGCGCAGCTCTCCCATCAGTTGCTGGGCCAGCCCACCCAGCAGCAGGAACAGCAGCCACAGGTTGAGCAGCAGGTTGAAGGCCAGCATCCACAGCCACAGGCCGGAACGCGGCAAGCCGCTGCTGGTGAACCAGCCGGCCAGCAACCAGGCCAACAGCGGACGCAGGATCGCGTATGCCACCAGCAGCAGATAGGTCCTGCGTAGCAGGCGCTCGAAGAGAGTGTCCGGTTGCTCGCGGCCAAACAGCGCCTGTAGTGCCAGGGCGAGCAGCAGGCCCATGCCCAGGTTGAGGAAAACGATGCGTGCGCCCAGCACGTCGCTGAGCCTGGAGAAGCAGAACAATGCGAACAGGGTGATCAGGCTGATGGCCAGCGCGGCCGGGACCGGCACTCTGCCGCCGGATCTGAGCGCGAAACCCTGCGCCGTGGCCCAACTGCCCGCACAGTACAAGGCGCCGGTCAGCACCGACCAGGTCGCCAGCCGGTTGTTGTCCATCAGGATCTGTGCGGCCAGCGGAAAGGCAGTGCAGATATAGCCGGCCGCCAGCCACAGCAGGTAGCGGTGGTCGCGTAATGAACGCCAACCGGCCAGCAGCGCCAGTCCCAGCAGCAGGGAGGTAGCGGGGACTACAAGTGGGAAGTACTGTTCAGCGGTGGCGCTCAAGGGTCAAGCCACGTTCGACGAATTGGATAGGCGAGGGTGCGAAGTATATGGGCAGGCAGGCGATATGCGATGGTTGGCGCAGCACGCGCACGGCTTCCGCTTGGTGGTGCAGCGGAGTCGGGACGAAGGCCGTGCTGGGCCTGTTTGCGGCCTTGGCGCTGGCGTCCTGCAGTACCGTGCCATCGCCTGCGCCGGGCCCATCGGCAACGCAGGTGCGCGATGAGGTCGTGCGGCGCATTCCGCCGACCGTCGATGATCGCATTGGTTGGGCAAGCGATATCCGCGTGGCCTTCGAGGCGCAAGGCATCGAGGCGTCGGTCGAGAACATCTGCGCGACCTTGGCGGTGATCGAACAGGAATCTGGCTATCGCTCCAATCCCGACGTAGCCAATCTGCCGCGGATTGCCCGGGGCGAAATAGACCGCCGTGCCGCTGCCATCCACATTCCCAAACTACTGGTGGATGCCGGCCTGAAGGTGAAGGGCGGCGACGGGCGCAGCTACGGTGAGCAGTTGGCGCGGGTGCGCAGCGAACGAGACCTGAGTGAGTTGTACGAGGAGATCATTGGCCGCGTGCCGATGGGGCAGCGCTTGTTTGCCGGCAAGAATCCCGTGCAGACCGGCGGCGCGATGCAGGTAAGCATTCCGTTTGCGCAGGCCAATGCACAGAACTACCCCTATCCGGTGTCGCGCAGCATCCGCGATGAAGTATTCACCCGGCGCGGCGGCGTGTACTTCGGCATCGCCCATCTGCTCGACTATCAGACGCCCTATACGCAGAAGGTGCATCGTTTCGCTGATTACAACGCGGGCCGTTACGCCAGTCGCAATGCGGCGTTCCAGAGCGCGGTGAGCAGCCTGACCGGTGTTTCGCTCGCGCTGGATGGCGATCTGCTGGTGCCGGATGCGCCCATCGACAAGCCAGGCCAGACCGAACTGGCGGTGCGCAGGCTGGCGCCGCGACTGGGTATGGATGAGCGTGAGATACGGCGCGCGCTTGCGCTGTCGGATCGCCTGGATTTCAGTGGTAGCGCGCTGCACTCGCAGGTGTTCGCCATGGCGGATGCACGCGCCGGGAAGGCCGTGCCGCGTGCCTTGATTCCCGGCATTCGCCTGGACAGCCCCAAGATCACCCGCGAACTGACCACCGAGTGGTTCGCCAACAGGGTGGACAGCCGTTACCGCCAATGCCTGCAAAGGTAGTGCCGAGCCATGCTCGGCAGCGGCGTTACCGATAAGCAGATTGTAGGAGCGGCGTCAGCCGCGAAGCCGACGCCAATGAAGTGCGGGAAGAGCTGCGATCTGGCAGATCAGCAGCTTCGCGGCTTACGCCGCTCCCAAAAAATCCTGATCCGCGCGTCAGCTTGATGACCGCTACGGCCAATGGCGCAGCGTAGTGCCGAGCCACGCTCGGCAGGGGCTTTACCGATACACAGTCTGTAGGAGCGGCGTAAGCCGCGAAGCCGACGCCAATGAAATTGTGCAGGAGTAACCGTGATCAGATGGACCACCAGCTTCGCCGCTGACGCTGCTCCCACAACCGCACAATATCGTTTGGCTTGCTTCTTCAGGCCTTGACCGGGCGCCGTGCCAGCGCGCGGGCGCCGGTGATGATCATGCGGATCATCTGCGACATTTCCTCGATCAGTTCAGGGTCGCGCTCTTCGGGCAGATCAATCGCACTGCCGCCCATCGCGAACACCAGCCGGGTAATGGCTTTGGCGGCCAGCGCGGGTTCGTGCAGGGTTGCACCGTCCAGTGCAGCCAGTCGCACCAGGTCGGCTTTCAGCTCTTCCTCGAAGTACCCCAACTCGCGGTCCACCGCATGCTTGAACGCATCCGAGCCGGCCGTGCCTTCACGCAGCAGCACATGCATCAGCCGGTCGTCGGCGCGCAGCTGCTCCATGAAGGTTTCCACCGACAGACGGATCACGCCGCGGTTGCTGTCGGCTGCGCGCAACCGCGCCTGACCGATGATGGTGCGCAGCGAACGGCCGGCCAGGTCTATCAGGGCAACCGTCAGTTCGTCCATGTCGCGGAACTGGCGATAGAACGAATTTGGGGCGATCCCGGCCTCGCGCGCGACCTCGCGCAGGCTCAGCGTGGACACGCTGCGGTGCGGGCCGATGAGGGCGAGGGCGGCGGCCAGCAGGTCGTCACGCGAGATGGAAGCCTTGCGCGCCGGGTGCAGGTCGTCTTGTGCGGGCAGGGGCTGTTCGCGTGCTGTCATGGGGCTCGGGCCGGTCAGGTGCGTGAATCATAGCCTGTACTGGCAATATACAACTGTATACACAGTCGTATGCTCGGACGTATAGTGCGCCCCATGAGTGCTGTCTACCGCAATACCGCGCCGCCACCGATCCCGTGGCTGAGCGAAGGCTTCTTTGATTTCTGGTCCACCCGGGTGCATCCGCTGTGGACGCTGCGGCGGCCAGTGGCCCGGCTGGTGGCGCGCCACAAGGCCAGCGCCGACGCCGTCACCCTGGAATTGCAGCCCAATCGCCACTTCCGTGGCCTGCAGGCCGGGCAGCACGTCAATCTGGGCGCGGAACTGGATGGCCGCCTTACCACGCGCAGTTACAGCCCTGTCCTGCTTGAAAATGGTCGTCTGGCGATCACGGTCAAGCGTATTGCCGGTGGCAAGCTCAGTCAGTACCTGTCTGAACAGGCGGGCATCGGCGAGGTGTTTGCCCTGGGGCAGGCCTTTGGCGAGATGCTGCTGCCAGCAACGCCGCCGCCGAAGCTGCTGATGCTGGCTGCAGGCAGCGGTATCACCCCGATGCGCGCCTTGCTGCGGCAGTTGGATGCACAGGGCATGCCGGGCTCCGTGGACCTGATCTATTGGGTACGTCAGCGCGAGCAGTTGTGCTTCATCGATGAGTTCAATGCCATCGCCGCCCGCCACCCGTCGTTCCGTCTGCATCTGGCGGTGACCGCTGAGGGCGCCGCGCGCGTGGACAGTCATGATCTCGACTGCCTTGGGGATCTGCAGGCAGCGCATGTGCTGGCCTGCGGCCCGGGCGGTTTTGCCAATGCCGCCCGCGCACGTCTGCAGGACCAGGTGGCGCATTTCGACAGCGAGGCGTTCAGCGTGCCGCAGCTGGCCGAGGTGGAGCAGGGCAGTGTGCAGATCCAGCTGCTGAAGACCGGTCGCACGCTCACCGTGCCGCGCGGGCTTGCCTTGCTGCCTGCGCTGGAAGCGGCCGGCATCAAGCCAGCCAGTGGCTGCCGGATGGGCATCTGCAACACCTGTGTCTGCGGCAAGGCCTCGGGCATCACCCGCCACACCGTGACTGGTGATTACACCAGCGAACCTTCCGTGCCGCTCAAACTGTGCGTCAGCAGCGCCAGTACCGATCTGACCCTGGAGCTGTAAGTCATGTCTTCCGTGCACAACCGCGTGCTGTCAGCTGCCGAACTGCAGACCTTCGGTGATGAACTCGACGCCGTAAAAGCCCGCCATCAGGCCTTGCTGGGTGCCAGCGATGCCCGCTACATCCGCCGGATCGTCGCGGCGGTGCGTTGGACCGGTGTCGCCGGACGCGCCCTGTTGTTCCTGGGCGCATTCGTGCACAGCGTGCTGGTGCCGGCATGGATTGCTGGCGTGCTGCTGCTCGCGCTGTCCAAGATCCTGGAAAACATGGAGCTGGCGCATAACGTCATCCACGGGCAGTACGACTGGATGGGCGACCCGCAGCTGCAGGGCAAGACCTACGAATGGGATATCGCCGGCACTTCGGAGAACTGGCGCAAGACCCATAACTTCCGCCACCACACCTATACCAATGTGCGCGGGCTGGACGATGACATCGGCTACGGTCTGCTGCGGATCTTCCCGGAGCAGCGTTGGCATCCGTTTTTCCTGGCCCAGCCGTTCGTGGCGGTGGTGTTCGCGCTGCTGTTCGAGTGGGGCATCGCGATACAGGATCTGCGCATCGGTCGCGTGCTGGTCGGCAAGATGACCCTCAAGCAGCTGTGGCACCAGGCCCGCCCGGTCGGTCGCAAGGCGATGCTGCAGGTCCTGAAGGACTACGTGCTGTTCCCCGCATTGGCCGGCCCGTTCTTCCTGCCGGTGCTGCTTGGCAACGTGGCGGCCAATATCATCCGCAACGTCTGGACCTACGTGGTGATCTTCTGTGGTCATTTCACCGCCGATGCCGAGACCTTCCCCAAGGAATGCATCCGCAACGAAGGCCGTGGCCATTGGTACCTGCGCCAGCTGCGCGGATCGTCCAACCTGACCGGCGGCAAGTGGATGGACGTGATGACCGGCAACCTCAGCCATCAGATCGAGCACCATTTCTACCCGGATATCCCCGCCAACCGCTACGCGGCGATGGCGGTGGAGGTGAAGGAGATCTGCGCGCGTTACGGCCAGCACTACAACACCGGTTCGCTGCCGCGCCAGTTCGGCCAGGTGATGTGGCGCATCCTGCGCCATGCCTTCCCGAGCAAGCCGGCACCGGAACGGCCGTTGGTTGCTGAGCCGCGCGCCGAAGTTGGCTGAGTTGCTTGCACCCCCGGCAGGCACGCGCCATGGGTCGGACGAAAGCATGGTTGTCTGGTGTGAGCGCCGATCAGTCTCCCAGTTCGCTCACGGCCTTGGCAGATGTTCGGGAGGTGCGGACTGTCGGCTGGTCGCGCAAGCCAAACAGTGGCCGCAGTAGCCCGCTGCGGCGGATCAGTTCATAGGCGCCAAGGCATAAAGCGAACGTCACTGCGATCAGGATGGCTGCCTCGATGCCAGGGCTCAGCTGCAGCGGCTTGAGCTTGTGTGCCAGCACGACAATCACTGTCTGGTGCAGGATGTAGAGCGGGAACACCGCCAGGGTGAGATAACGCAGGATCGGGCTGTCGGCCTCGCGCCAACGGTAGGCAAAGCCCAGCAAGGCGGCGATCGCGCACCATTGGTCCACCGCCCAGGCAACCCGGAGCGCAAGGCGAAGCGCCAGCGGCGGCGGTTGCGCGTCGTTGTAGCCGGCGAAGTACCAGGTGTGGATCAGCGCTGCATAGCAGACGCCTGCCATGGTCAGTGACAGCCAGCGCAGGCGCTGCAGCGACTCCCAGAACCGGCTGCTGAAGGCGGCGAGATAACCGATCAGGAACACGCTGCCGTACTGGGCATGGTTGTACCAGTCATCGGTCAGCGCATGGGTCTGCTCGAAGCGGTTGACCAGCAACAGACGCGCGATGGCCAGGACTGCCACCGGGACAATCAACGCGCCCCAGCCGTTCAAGGCTAGACCGGTCCATTGGCGCAGGCGCTGCAATGCGGAGCTGGGCAACAGCCGCCACAACAGCCAGGCCAGAACGGTGTAGCTCCACAGATAGGGCAGGAACCAGAGGTGGTTCCAGGTCGGGACGCGCAGGCAGCCGTCGCTGTCACAGAAACCCTGGTAACCGCTGAGGTACTTGCCGTAGAACGCCCAGTAGGACTCGCTGTATCCGCCGGGTAGTTGCTCGACCACCTGGTAGTAGGCCTGTGGTGGCACGATCACCGCCATCCCGAACAGCAATGGCAGCAGCAACTGCCATGAGCGGCGGCGCAGTAGGCCGGCAGACTGGCGTTCGAACATGAAGGCGGTGGCGACACCGGAGATCAGGAACAGCAGCGACATCCGCCATGGCGAGGTCAGCAGCATGAACGGCTCCGGCGCAATGCCCGCGGCCGGGCTTTTGACGTGCCAGTCCCAGCTCACGTAGTACATGCCAACGTGGTAGATGACCAACAAGCCAAAGGCGATTACCCGCAGCCAATCCAGGTCATGGCGTCTGTGCATTGCGTGTCCAGCGTATGGAGAGGGGCGTCATTGCAACCCGGGACGCGCTCCCGCGGTGCAGGAAGGGCCGATCTGCGGGGGTCTGGGGACGAGTGGCGGCGATCCGGGGACGGGCAGCGACGGCTGCGGCGGCCTCGCCGTCTAGAATGCGCAGATGAATCAAGCTGCGTCATCGACCTTGTTGAATCGCTCCATCCCCTGGCGCCAAAGCATGGAGCTGCTGTTCTGGTTGCTGCTGGTGTTGATCAACTGCAGCGGCAATGCGATCACCACCTGGATGGATGCCAATCGCACCGGTGCGCCCACCATGGAATGGTGGGAACCCTGGGTCTGGGAATTCTCCAGTGGACTGGTCTGGCTGCTGTTGCTGGTACCAGCGATCGTCTGGTTCAGCAGGCGCTGGCCGCTGCATCTGGACAACTGGCGACGACGCCTGCCCTGGTACCTGCTGGCCAGCGTGCCGATCTCCCTGCTGCACGTGCTGGCGATGTTCGGGCTGAGAATGCTCGCCTATGCACTGGTGGGGGAGCGCTATCAGGTCGGCTCCTGGCTGGACGAGCTGCTATACGAATACCTCAAGGATGTGCGCACCTACGCCGCCATCCTGTTCTGCATCGATGGCTACCGCTTTCTGCTTCGCCGTCTGCAGGGCGAGGCACAGCTGCTGGCCGAGCCTGATGAAGGGCCGCCGGTGGAGCCCATCGATCATCCGGAGCGGCTGCTGGTCCGCAAGCTGGGCCGTGACTTCCTGATCGCAACGGCCGATATCGAATGGGCGCAGGCCGCCGGCAACTACGTCAACCTGCACCTGCGCGGACACGACTACCCGCTGCGGATCACCATGGCTGCACTGGAGCAGAAATTGGATGCGGCCTGTTTCGTCCGCGTCCATCGCAGTTGGTTGATCAACCTGGCACATCTGGTATCGATCGAACCGCTCGAAGGCGGCGAGGCCTTGCTGCATATGGCTGATGGCAAGCAAGTCGCCTGTAGTCGGCGTTATCTGTCGGCGCTCAAATCAAGGTTGAGCAACCGCCGGGAGGAAGCTGCCTCGCCTTGAGCACGTCTGGGGCGGGGCTCTTGGCGCGCTGGCAAAAAGCGGCACAATGCGTTCATCCGGTCCACACGAGATCATCACGATGCAGAAGTCGGTTCTTGCAGCAGTATTGGCGACAACGATTTCGCTCGCTGCGCTTGTCGTCCAGGCGCAGGAGACACAGCCCTTGTTGAACGAGATGCAGGTGATGGCGGAGGCAGATAAGGCGCTGAATGCAAGGTTTGGCCGCGCTGACTCGATGGTCAATGGACCGCGTTTTGACACGGCCAACAACGCGTGGACGCTGTTGATCGAGCGTGGTGAATCCAGTGCGCTCCACCGTTACCAGATATCCGTCAACGAGACCTCGGGTGAGGTCTGCGTGCGCGAACTACCAGCCACCGATTGCGTCACCAAAGGCAACGCGGAAGCTGCATTGCAGGCAGCACGTGACAAGCGGCAAGCGCTGGCAGAGGCAATGCTGCATCCGGCGCCTGATCTGCAGGGCGTGATGAAGGCGGTCTTGCGGCATCAAACAGCGCCCGGAGGCTATCTGGCAAGCAACCGCATGCCGGTTTATGTCTCCATCCGTTCACCCAAGGGCGAAAGCGCAATTGACCTGTCGTCCGAGTCGATCCGGGACCTTGGAGACCTCGGCGTCAAGCTGATGCCGGGCTCGGCGTGGCAATCACCGAGAGAGGACGCGCGTGTAGACACTTCGATGACGATGGGCTTGGGCATTCCTACCCGGCGTCCGGATGGCGATTACGACCTTGGCTTTGGGTTCTGGTGCGGCGGAACCTGCGGATCGCAGCACGCTGCCGTGCTGCGCCGCGACGCGTCAGGTTGGCGTGTTCTCTCTTCGACGATGACCATGATCTTCTGAGCTGCGTTTGTTCATGCGCGCTTTGCATATACGTGAGTAGTGCGCAACTTGGCGCATGTTGGCTTTACTTGGGCAAGAGGGATTTTCATGAGGCATCAGCGTGCACGTGCAAAAGCCGACTTGGGACCCTTGGATGCAAGGACCATTGGCATGGTGGTACGACCGCTGTTCCGGCGCCGTAATGACTACAGCCAAGCCACTCTCGATGAGCTCCCTTCTGAACTCAGTAGGTTTGGGGTTCTGACCGTCAAAGATCTGCGGCTCCTGATGAAGAAGCACAGACGGACCCTCCTGGAAAACGAGAAGACCAGAATGCGTCATGCGGAGGTGTCATGGCTGGGTCAGCAGGCGGATTCTGCCTATTTCGATGCGTTCGCGGGGAAGTCCTGGTACGCCCTTCCCGGCCTCGTAAGGCAAGCCATGGAACTGGAATTTGGCGAGGAAGCTGCGGTGTATGTTCTGGAACGCTAGTTCCAGCAACTTTGTACGTAGTCACTCCGCAACGGCCGGCTCACAGTGTTCTGGCCTTCTGTGTGGATGCACGCCATCGGATGATGTTCATGTAATGTCAAGACTGTTGCCGGAGGACAGGTCTCACGGGATTTTTTACCGCCAAATCCCGGCACAATGCCGAAAGGGGAACTTGAGTTGGGCAGCCCTGTGAGGGAGGCTGGCGCCAGGAGCGGAATGATCGATCCGCCAACCCCGTTGCGGCTGTTGGTGCGTTTGATCTCCCAACCCTTGGACGGAGTGCTGCGATGAGCCTGGTTATCTGGCGGCGTTGTTGGATGGTTTTCCTGGTGCTGGGCGGGGTAGTGACGCCGGTCGCCGCGCAGCAGGGCAGGGAGGTGACCCAGCCGCCGGTACTGATTGCGATCTCCAAGGACGAGCAGCCAATCCAGCTGCAACGGGCGATCATCGACGGCGAAGTGCAGGCCGGTGTCGCCCAGACCCGGATTGAGCTGGTGTTCCACAACCCCAATCGGCGGGTGATGGAGGGTGAGCTGCAGTTCCCCTTGGCCGATGGCCAGCAGATCAGTGGCTTCGCCCTGGATATCGATGGGCAGCTGCGTGACGCGGTGCCGGTTCCGAAGGAACGTGGGCGGCAGGTGTTCGAGGCGATCACCCGCCAAGGCCAGGACCCGGCGTTGCTTGAGCAGACCGCCGGCAACCAGTTCCGTCTTCGCGTGTATCCCTTGCCTGCTGGCGGCAGCCGCCGGGTGCAGTTGACCATCCGCGAGGTGATGCCGCTGTCCAGCGCGGGCTGGCAATGGCGTTTGCCATTGCAGTTTGCCGCGTCCGCCGGCGAGGTTAGCCTGCGCCTGCGCGCGAGCGGCGCGGACAAACTTGGGCAGGCGCCGTTCCGGCTGATGACCGGCGCGCTGGATTGGCAGGGCAGCGGTCGCCAGTTGCCGGCGCAGCTGCAATGGCAGCTGCCAGCCAAGCCGCAGTGGGCGCTGCGGGCCGCGCGCCACGACGGACAACAGTATCTGCTTGCCCAGCTGCCGGTGGCAGCGCTGGCTGCGCGCCGCATTCCGTCAAAGGTCGGCCTGCTATGGGATGCATCGGGATCGGCGGGGACACGCAACCGGGTGCGCGAGTTCGCGCTGCTCGATCACTATTTCGCAGCGATGGGCGAGGGCAGTGTCGTGTTGACGGTGCTGCGCGATACGCCTGAAGCGGAGCGGCGTTTCAGCATCCGCAACGGTGACTGGAGCGCGTTGCGGCGCGTGCTGGAGCAGACGCCGAACGATGGTGCCAGCGCGCTGGCATCCTGGAAGCCGGATGCAGCGCTCGGCGAATACCTGCTGCTCAGTGATGGCCTGTCCAACTGGGGGGCATCGGTTTCGCCAGTGTTGGCGGCAGACCAGCGCTTGTTCGCAATCAGCAGTGCAGCCGCCGGCGCCGACATGGCGCGCCTGCGTGGTTGGAGCGAGGCGAATGGTGGCAGCCTGGTGCAGCTCGAAATCGACGATGTCGGTGCGGCGGCGAGGCGCTTGCTGGCTGAGCCGACGGCGGTGGAAGTGGCGCCCGCGCCAGGTCTGCATGATGTGGTGATCGACCGCCGCAGCCTGGAGCAAGGCTGGCTGTGGCTGTATGCACGTGCCGATGCGGTGCAGAGCAAGGTGCAGGTGCGGATCAATGGCGGCCAGTGGCAGACACTGAGCGTTGCGCCTGACAACGCTGATGCGCGTCTGATGGCCGGGTTGTGGGCGCAGGCGCGCCTGCAGCAACTGGCTGCGGACCCGCGCGGCAATCGCGAGGCGATGCAGTTGCTGTCGCAGCAGTTCGGCATGGTCAGCGAAGGCAGCTCGCTGCTGGTGCTGGACACGATCGAGGACTACCTGCGTTATGCGATCCGTCCGCCGGCTGCGTTGCGTGCTGAATATGAGCGCCGATTTGCTCGTCAGCTTGCTGACCGCGAGGCTGCGCGTAAAGCCCATCTCGATGATGTGGCCGAGCAATGGAAACAGCGTCAGGCATGGTGGGACAAGCGTTGGCCGAAAGATGCACCGCCGAAGGTGGCGCAGTCTGCGCAGTCGGAGAGGCTTCGTTTGCACGACGCGCCGGCACCGGCAATGGCGTCGCCCTTGCCCGCGCCGCCACCGCCACCCGCTTCGCCCGCTCCGCCCGCGTATGTCGAGGCCGAATCATCGTCATTGGACAGGGTAGTGGTTACCGGCAGCGCTGCTGCTACGCGCCAGTATCCTGCCGTCGATATGCCGGTCAATTCCGGCGAGGTCCAGATCAAGCTCGGCGCCTGGGAGCCGGACTCGCCGATCGCACAGCGCCTGCGCAAGGCACCTGCCGCCGAGTTGTATGCGTGGTATCTGGACGAGCGCGAGGCCAAAGCCAGCAGCAGCGCGTTCTTTCTGGATGTGGCCGATCTGCTGCTTGCTGCTGGGCAGCGTGAGCTTGCGCTGCGGGTATTGTCCAACCTGGCCGAGATGGAGTTGGACAACAGGCACATGCTGCGCGTATTGGGCTATCGCTTGATGCAGGCCGATGCGCCCGCGCTTGCGGTGCCGGTGTTCGAGCAGGTGCTGGTGATGGCTGAGGATGAGCCGCAGAGCTTCCGCGATCTGGGTCTGGCGCTGGAAGCGGCAGGGCGTCCGCAGCAGGCGGTTGATCCGCTGTACCAGGTGGTGCAGCGGCCATGGGACGGTCGCTTCGATGGCGTCGCGTTGATCGCGCTGGATGAGCTGACGAATCTGCTTGCACGTGGTGGCCAGTCGCTGGAAGCAACCCAGGTGGACCCGCGCCTGCGCAAGGCGATGCCACTGGACCTGCGCGTGGTGCTGGCCTGGGACGCGGATAACAGCGACATGGATCTATGGGTGACCGACCCCAACGGCGAACGAGCGTACTACGGCAATCGTTTGACCTATCAAGGTGGGCAGATGTCGCAGGACTTCACCGGCGGTTATGGTCCAGAACAGTTCTCGCTGCGTAATGCCAAGCCGGGCATCTACAAGGTGGAGGCAAACTATTTTGGCAGTCGCCAGCAGTTGGTGACTGGTGCGGCTACTTTGATGCTGCGCTTGAGTACCCATTGGGGTACGCCGAAGCAGAAGGATCAGGCGGTGACCATGCGCCTGCAGGGCGCCACCGATACCGTGTTGGTGGGTGAGTTTGAAGTGCGTTGAGTCAGTTGCTGCGCCAATCTGCGCTTTGTTTGTGGGAGCGGCGTAAGCCGCGAAGCAAACAATGCGTCAGTATGAAGGATTGGCAGCGTCAGCTTCGCGGCTTACGCCGCTCCCACAAAAAAAGGCCGATGCCAGAATGCTGGCATCGGCCTTTCGGTGCCGCTTGCTTACTTGCGACGTGCCAGCAGGCGGTAGCTGCCGGTGGCGTTCGGATCGAAGCTGTGCGCGAACACGATGTAGCGGCCGGCTTCCAGGTCGATTTCCAGGTTCGGATCGAGGCTGGATTCGCTGTCATCCTGCTGGGCGACTTCTTCGCCGTTGCGCATCAGCGTGATCATGCCATCCAGGCTGGACGAGCCTGCGGTCATGCTGATCACGTACTTGCCCTTGCGCGGGATCTCCAGCGTGTACATGTCACGATTGCCAGCACGCAGCTGGCCCTGTACTTCGCGACCGATCTTCAGCTCGGGGCGAATCGGGCCATCGGGCGCGGCTGCAGTGGCGGTAGCCAGCTGGAACACGCCGCCACGGCTGTTCACCGAGCGCACCGAGACGTTGTACTCGCCAGCATCCAGCACCTGGCTGATGCGCGAATTGACACCGCCGCCGCCATCGTCATCACTCAGGGTGATGTCGCCGCCCTGGATGGTCAGCATGGTGTCCAGCTCCTTGCCACTGGCATCGAGCTGCACACGACGCCGTTCCGGCAGGTTCAGCACGAAACTGCGGGTGTCGTCGGCACCGATGAAGCCGCTGACGGTGCCTTCGAGCGGCAGGTTGGTGCCGTCGTTGAAGACCAGGCCTTCGGGGAAATCCGACTGCTCGACGCCAAGGTAGAACGCTCCGGAAGCTTCGCCCAGGCCACCTGCGGTCAGCGTGTAGCGGCCCGGTTGCAGGGGAGCGACCAGGCGCGAGTTGAGGTTGCTGCCACCGTCATCGTCTTCCAGGTTGAGGCCGTTGCCGCTCAGTTCGAGACGGGCATCGAACTCGCTGGATTCGAGGTTGATGGTGTACAGGCCGGGCTTGTCGACCTGCAGGACGAAGGTCTTGTCGCCGTTGCTCAGCCAATCGGTGACCCGGCGGCCAGCGGTCAGCGGCTTGCCGTCATAGGCGACGATGGGTTCGGCCGACAGCTGGAACGGGCCGAAGGCGCGGGCATCGGCGCCGCTGACGGCGACCAGGTACTGGCCGGCCTTGTCGGCGCGCATGCTCAGCGTGGCATTGCCTTCGTCACTGCCATCGGTGCGGGATACCAGTACGTCGCGGTTGAACACGGCCAGCGAGCCTTTGAGCGCGCCGTTGAGCTTCAGCGATACCGCCTGGCCGGCGCCCATCTGCAGCGAGAACAGCTGGCTGCGGGTGCCGTCGCTGTAATTGATCTGGCTGGAAGAGGTGATTTCGCCGGATACATCGCCGTCAACGGCGAGTGGGCGGGCCGGGCCGGCGGCATGCGCGGGGGCGTGCACGGCGGCGGCAATGGCAAGGGACAGCAGTCCGGCTGCAAGTCGCTTCACTTTAACTCCTTGATATTGGAAGCAGAGGTAAAAAGCAGCCACGCTGCTTGCGGGGGCAGGCAGCGTGGCGTTGGCCCACTACGCCAGTTGGCGGAATGGGCGGTGTGGCTTAGTTGATTACCGCAGCGGCCGCATCAGCAGCGGCGCTGGCAGCCTCTTCGGCAGCATCCTTGCGGTTGCTGTTCGGTGCGGCGACATCACCACCGAGGTCGGTGGTTTCCAGCTCGAACACGCCCTGCTGGCTGCCCAGGCTGGTGACCGCAACGATGTAACGGCCGGCGCGCAGGTTCAGGGTCAGCTGGGCGTTGGTGCCGTTGCCGCCGTCGTCGTTCTCTTCGTCGACGCCCGGGCCGGTGATGTGCAGCACCGAATCGAAGCCATCGGCGATCGCGTCGAACTGGATGTGCTTGGGGGCGTCCAGATTCAGCACGAAGGTGCGGCGGCCACGCGAATCCATCATTGATTGAGCGGTCTGGCCCACGGTCAGCGCAGTGCCGTCACGGGTAACCAGGCCATTCTCGGTCGGGGTCAGCTTGACGTTGAGCTTGAACGAGCCGGTGTTGCCGTTCACCGAGGAAGCAGCGACGGTGTACTCGCCCGGCTCCAGGTAGGTGCGGATGCGGGCGTTGAGGTTGCCGCCGTTGTCATCGTCTTCCAGCTCGACGTTGCGGCCGTTCAGGCGCAGGTAGGAGTCGAATGCGCTGGACTCCAGGGTGATGGCATACAGCCCGGCCTTGTCGACCTTGAGCTTGTATTCCTGCTTGTCACCCATCAGCCAGTCGGTGATCTCGCTTTCGGCGCCCAGCGGCTTGCCGTCATACGGCACGACCTTGGCGCTCTTGAGCTTGAACGGGCCAAACGCGTCGGCGCTGGCGCTGTTGACTGCGACCAGGTAAGTGCCGTCCTTGGGGGCGCGGAAGGCCAGGTTGACCGAGCTGGAGGAGTCGCCTTCGCTCGTGCCCGAGGAGGAGGCATTGGCGATCATGTTCTGGCCGTCGAACACCGCCAGCTGGCCGCTGAGCGAGCCACCCAGTTCCAGAGAGACGGCTTCGCCGTTCTTCATGGTGATCTTGTAGCCCTGGTGACGGCTGCCGTCGTTGTAGTTCAGGGTGCTGGACGAGGTGATTTCACCAGAGACCGTTTCCCCGACGGTCAGGTTCGAGGCCTTGTCGCCGCCGCTGGGGGCAAGGCCGCCCAGCTTCTGGCAGGCGCCAAGGGCCAGGGTCAAGGTGATAGCTGCAAAGAGGCGAGCGTGTCTGGCGTTCAAGCTTAGGTCCTTCATGGTCAGAAATGTCTCCTTTTCCCGTCTTCGCGGGTCAGGGGGCGATTCTAACGTTAAGTTGTGTCTATTCAGCGAGAACGTCTTCACGCCCCAAAGCCCCAATTCAGGAGGCAGCTGGATGCTAGAATTGACAGCTTGTCTGCCTCACTAGACCGACCATGATCGAACTCAATCCCATCCGCCAGCGAATCACCGATCTCACCGATCGCGTGCTATCGCTCAGGGGGTATCTTTGACTACGACGTCAAGAAAGAACGCCTCGAAGAAGTAACCCGCGAACTCGAAAATCCGGACATCTGGAACAACCCCGAGTACGCCCAGACGCTGGGCCGTGAACGCTCGATGCTGGACAAGACCGTTACCGGCATCGCCGATGTACTGGACGGCCTGTCCGAGGCCACCGAACTGCTTGAGCTTGCCGAAAGCGAGCAGGACGAGGACACGGCGCTGGCCGTGGTGGCCGACCTGGACAAGTTCCAGTCGCACATCGAGAAGCTCGAATTCCAGCGCATGTTCTCCGGCGAGATGGACAGCTGCAATGCGTTCGTCGACATCCAGGCTGGTGCCGGTGGTACCGAAGCCCAGGACTGGGCGGAAATGATGCTGCGCATGTACCTGCGCTGGTGCGAATCGCGCGGCTGGAAGACCGAGCTGATGGAAGTGTCCGGTGGCGACGTCGCCGGTATCAAGTCGGCCACCTTCCGCGTCGAAGGCGAGTTCGCCTACGGCTGGCTGAAGACCGAGATCGGCGTGCACCGCCTGGTGCGCAAGTCGCCGTTCGACTCGGACAACCGCCGCCACACCAGCTTCACCTCCGTGTTCGTGTCGCCCGAAGTCGATGACAACATCGAGATCGACATCAACCCGGCTGACCTGCGCACCGACGTATACCGTTCCTCCGGTGCCGGTGGTCAGCACGTCAACAAGACCGAGTCGGCGGTGCGTATCACCCACATCCCGACCAATACCGTGGTTGCCTGCCAGACCGGCCGCAGCCAGCACCAGAACCGCGACACCGCGATGAAGATGCTGGCCGCCAAGCTCTATGAGCTGGAAGTGCAGAAGCGCAACACCGAGCGTGATGCGCTGGAAGCGACCAAGTCGGACATCGGCTGGGGCAGCCAGATCCGTAACTACGTGCTCGACCAGAGCCGTATCAAAGATCTGCGCACCGGCGTTGAACGTACCGATACGCAGAAGGTGCTGGACGGCGACCTGGATGAGTTCATCGAGGCCAGCCTCAAGTCGGGCCTGGAAGCCGGCGCCAAACGCAGCGACGCGTGATCCGGAATGGCCCTGCGCGGGCCATTCCCTTGTTGTACGGTGCGGTTTCACCAGGCGGTGGCCGCACCTTGGTTATCTCCCCCAAATAGAAATCAAAGCCATGACCGAACAGACCCCTGAAACGCAGCAGCTCCCCGTCGACGAGAACAGCCTCATCGCCGAGCGCCGCGCGAAACTCACGGCGCTGCGCGGGCAGGGCATCGCCTACCCGAACGACTTCCGCCGCGAAGACTTCGCCGGCACGTTGCAGGCCGAGTACGCCGATGCCGAGGCCTGGACCAGCGAAGCGCTGGAAGCCACTGGCCGCACGGTGAAGATGGCTGGCCGCTTGATGGCCAAGCGCATCATGGGCAAGGCCAGCTTCGCCCAGATCCAGGACGAGAGCGGCCGCATCCAGCTGTTCCTGCAGGCTACCGCGCTGGGCGACATCTACGCCGCCTTCAAGGGCTGGGACGTGGGTGACATCATCGCCGTCGAAGGCGGCCTGACCCGTACCAAGACCGGCGAGCTGTCGGTCAAGGCGACCAGCATCCGCCTGCTGACCAAGTCGCTGCGCCCGCTGCCGGACAAGTGGCATGGCCTTGCCGACGTCGAGCAGCGCTACCGCCAGCGCTACGTCGACCTGATCGTCACCCCGGAATCGCGCGACGTCTTCATCAAGCGCTCCAAGATCATCCGCGCGATGCGCGCATGGCTGGACAACCGCGACTTCCTCGAAGTCGAGACGCCGATGATGCATTACATCCCCGGTGGCGCCACGGCCAAGCCGTTCACCACCCACCACAATGCGCTGGACCTGGACCTCTATCTGCGCGTTGCGCCGGAGCTGTACCTGAAGCGTCTGGTGGTTGGTGGCCTTGAGCGCGTCTACGAAATCAACCGCAACTTCCGCAACGAAGGCGTCAGCACCCGCCACAACCCGGAATTCACCATGATGGAGCTGTACGAGGCCTACGCCACGTACAACGAAGTGATGGACCTGACGGAAGGCGTGATCCGTGACGTCGCACAGAGCGTGCTCGGTACCACCGTCGTCGAATGGGATGGCGCGCAGATCGACCTGGCCCCGGCGTTCCGCCGCTGGCGCATGGACGAAGCCGTGCGTCACCACAACCCGGAGATCTCGGCCGCCGACTGCACTGATCGTGATGCGCTGCTGCGTCATTGCGAACGTCTGAAGATCCGCGTCAAGCCGAGCTATGGCTGGGGCAAGCTGCTGCTGGAGATCTTCGAAGCCACGGTCGAGCACACCTTGATCCAGCCGACCTTCATCACCGACCACCCGGTCGAGGTCTCGCCGCTGGCCCGTGCCAGCGACAACGACGCTGGTTACACCGACCGCTTCGAACTGTTCGTCAACGGCAAGGAGCTGGCCAATGGCTTCTCCGAATTGAACGATCCGGAAGACCAGGCCGCACGTTTCCAAGCCCAGGTCGAAGCCAAGGACGGTGGTGACGACGAGGCCATGCATTACGACGCCGACTACATCCGTGCGCTTGAATACGGCATGGCACCGACCGGCGGCCTGGGTATCGGCATCGACCGTCTGGTAATGATGCTGACCGGCCGTGCCTCGATCCGCGACGTGCTGTTGTTCCCGTACATGCGCCCGGAAGCCTGATCCAGGGCGACCCGACTGCAGCCGCAAGAACAAAGGCCTTCCCCTGACCGGGAAGGCCTTTTTTTGCAATGTAGTGCCGAGCCATGCTCGGCAGAGGCTTTACCAGCGAAAAGCTGCCCTCACCCCCAACCCCTCTCCCGTGAACGGGAGAGGGGCTAAGCCGCGGCCAATCGGCCTCCTGCGCGCGTGAGACGGGTTTGTAGTGCCGAGCCATGCTCGGCAGAGGCCTTCCCGATACCACTTCAGCCCAGCACAGCCTGCACCCCCAGATTGATCAGCATGCCGCCAGCCAACAACCAGACGAACAACAGCAGAGCCAACAGCATCGGCTTGGCGCCGGCCTGACGCAGTGCTGAAGCATGCGTGGTCAGGCCCAATGCAGCCATCGCCATCGCCAGCAGCACGGTGTCCAGGTCAACCAGCACCTTGACCAACTCAGCCGGCAGCAACTGCAGCGAGTTGAAACCAACCATCGCGATGAAACCAAACGCGAACCACGGAATGGTGATCTTCGAACGCTCGCCATTGGCGTTGTTCTGGCCGCGGGCCAGCAAGGCAGACAGGCCAACCAGGAACGGCGCCAACATCATCACCCGCACCATCTTGGTGATGACGGCAGCATCGGCGGTGGGCTCACTGACCGCACGGCCGGCAGCCACCACCTGCGCAACTTCATGCACGGTAGAGCCGGTAAACACGCCGAACGCGGTTTCATCCAGCGGCATCCAGCCCGCCGACACGCCCCACTGGTACAGCAGCGGGTACAGGAACATCGCGATCGTGCCGAACACCACCACCGTGGCCACGGCGACGGCAACCTGTTCGGCGCGGCCCTTGATCACCGGTTCTGCCGCCATCACCGCGGCGGCGCCACAGATCGAACTGCCGGCGCCGATCAGCAGGGCCGAGTTGCGGTCCATGCCCAACAGCTTGGTGCCCAGCCACCAGGCCAGGCCGAAGGTCGAGCACAACACCAGCGCATCGATTGCCACGCCAGCAATGCCAACCTGGCCGATGTCCTGCAGGGTCAGCCGCAGGCCATAGAGAATGATGCCGGCGCGCAGCAAGGTGGCCTTGGAGAAACCAACGCCAGCGTCGGCGCGCGTTGCCAGGCTGCGATAAACCGTGTTGCCCAGCACGATGCCGATGACGATGGCCAGGGTCAGCGCGCTGATGCCGTGGTTCTGCATCCATGGCAGGGTGCCCAGCCAGATCGACAGGCCGGCGACGGCGGCCGTCAGCAGCAGGCCGGGGAGGCGGGAGAGGGGCATCGAGGTCAGCCCTTGGGTCGAGGTGTTCATAACGTAGGGTTATTAGAAGATGGCCCATGCTGCACCTACGGTTATTACCTGTAAAACGGATAATATTGGTTGAATCAACCGATTTTCGAGATAGGTTATGCATCTATCCCTGCGCCAGCTGCAGATCTTCTCCGGCATTGCCGAGGCCGGCACCACGACGGCAGCAGGCGAGTTGCTGGGCCTGTCGCAATCGGCGGTCAGTGCTGCGCTGGTCGAACTGGAGAACCTGCTCGGGTTGGCCTTGTTTGACCGGATTGGCCGCAGATTGGTGCTGAACGGCCATGGCCGGGCACTGCTGCCACAGGCGCGGGCCCTGCTCGCGGGGATGACCGATATCGAGCGGCGGTTCCGGGCCGACAGCCAGACCGGCGCCGCCGTGCGTTGGCAGGTCGGCGCCAGCACCACCATCGGCAACTACCTGATGCCGGCACGTATCGCCGACCTGCAGGCCTCCAATCCACACGCCCATGTGGAACTGGTGATCGGCAATACCCGCGAGGTCACCACCGCCGTGCAGCGATTGGAAGTGGATGTCGGCTTGATCGAAGGACCAAGCCACGAACCGGGTCTGGAAGTGGCGCACTGGCAGCAGGACGAGCTGGTGGTGGTGTTTGGCGAACGACACCCGCTTGCCGCGCAGTTCAGGAACGGAGCCGACCTGGCGATGCTGCGGCGGGCGCGCTGGCTGCTGCGCGAGCCCGGTTCCGGCACTCGCGAGGCCGCCGAGCAGGCATTGTTGCCGCATCTGCATGGACTTGCCGAGGTGCTGCAGCTGGGTGGCACCGAGGCGATCAAGCAGGGGGCGGTGGCTGGGCTGGGCCTGGCCTGCCTGTCGCGGCATGCGGTGGCCGACCTGGTGACGCTGGGCAAGCTGCAGGTGCTGGCCACGCCGTTGCCGCCGTTGAAGCGTCAGTTGTGGGTGGTGCGCCATCCCGGCAAGCGGATTCCGTCCAGCCTGCGCCAATTGCTGGGCCTGCCGGCGGAGGTGTTTAGCGACGATTGAGCGCGGTCGGCCGCCGGAGCCCGTACAATACGCCCATGCCTTTGATTACCTTGCAGAACGTCGACTACAGCGTCGGCGGCCCGTTGTTGCTGGAAAAAGCCGAACTGTCGATCGAGACTGGCGAGCGTATCGCCCTGATCGGCCGCAACGGCGCCGGCAAATCCACTCTCATGAAGCTGATGGCTGGCGAGCTCAAGCCCGATGACGGCGAGGTGCGCGTACAGCAGGGCGTGCGCGTCACCCGGCTCGAGCAGGAAGTGCCGCATGGCGCTGCCGGCAGTGTGTTCGACGTGGTCGCCGATGGTCTTGGCGAGCTCGGCCATTGGCTGGCCGAGTTCCACCGCCTGAGCCACGCCGAGGTCTTCGATGGCGAGGCCATGGGCAATGTACAGGCCAAGATCGATGCCGCCGATGGCTGGGGCCTGGACCAGCGCGTCGAGGAAACCCTGACCAAGCTCGACCTGGATGGCGACGCCGAATTCGGCCGTCTGTCCGGCGGCATGAAGCGCCGTGTGCTGCTGGCGCGTGCGCTGGTCGCCGGCCCTGATGTGCTGCTGCTCGACGAGCCGACCAACCACCTGGACATCGAAGCCATCGATTGGCTGGAAACCTTCCTCAAGGGCTGGAACGGCTGCGTGGTGTTTGTCACCCATGACCGCCGCTTCCTACGCGCCCTGGCTACCCGCATCGTTGAGATCGACCGTGGCCAGGTGACCAGCTGGCCGGGCGACTGGGACAACTACGAGCGCCGCCGCGAAGAGCGCCTCAACGCGCAGGCGCAGGAAAACGCCCGCTTCGACAAGCTGCTGGCGCAGGAAGAAGTCTGGATCCGCCAAGGCATCAAGGCCCGCCGTACCCGCGACGAAGGCCGCGTGCGCCGGCTCAAGGCGATGCGCAACGAGCGCAGCCAGCGCCGTGAGCTCGGTGGCAACGTCAAGCTGGAAGCGGCCGGTGCCGAGAACTCCGGCAAGAAGGTCATCGACATCAAGAACATCTCCTTCTCGTTCGGCGAGCGGGTGATGGTCAAGGATTTCGAAACCACCATCCTGCGCGGTGACCGCATCGGCCTGATCGGCCCCAACGGCAGCGGCAAGACCACCTTGCTGAAGCTGCTGCTGGGCGAACTGCAGCCGGACAGCGGCGAAGTGCGCCAGGGCACCAACCTGCAGATCGCCTATTTCGACCAGTACCGCGCCACCCTGCGCGAGGACTGGAGCGCGATCGAGAACGTGGCCGAAGGCGCGGACTTCATCGATCTCAACGGCAAGCGCAAGCATGTGCATGCCTACCTGCAGGACTTCCTGTTCACCCCGGAACGCGCACGCGCGCCGATCACCCGCCTGTCCGGTGGCGAGCGCAACCGCCTGCTGCTGGCCAAGTTGTTCGCACAGCCGTCCAATCTGCTGGTGATGGACGAACCGACCAACGACCTGGATGTGGAAACACTGGAACTGCTGGAAGAGCTGCTGGCGGATTACACCGGCACCTTGCTGCTGGTCAGCCATGATCGTGACTTCCTCGACAACGTGGTGACCTCCACGCTGGTGCTGGAAGGCGAGGGCAAGGTGGGCGATTACATTGGCGGCTACAGCGACTCGCTGCGCCAGCGCCCGGCACCGACCCAGACCGCAATGGCGGTGGCCAAGGCTTCGGCGACGGCAGCACCCGCTGTTGCGCCTGCGGCTCCGGTTGCTGATGCCGCACCTAAGCGCAAGCTGAGCTTCAAGGATGCGCGCGAGCTGGAACAGTTGCCGGCCAAGATCGAAAAGCTGGAGCTGGACGTGGAAGGCCTGACCTCGGCAATGAACGATCCTTCGTTCTACACCCGCAGCAGCGCTGAAGTCACTGCCCACACGCAGCAGCTGACCAAGGTGCAGGCCGAACTGGATGCCGCCTACGCACGTTGGCAGGAACTGGACGCCTGAACCGGTTCTGATGGGCCACGCCTTGCTTCACCTGCCGTCCTCGCCGAGGGCGGCAGGATGGTGTCCATGGATGCTGTGAGGTGATGATGAAACGGCCGTTCGACGTTGCACGTATCGACCATGTGGTGTTCCGGGTCCGCGACCTGGAGCGCAGCATTACGTTCTATTCAACCGTGCTCGGCTGCGAGGTGGTGCGTCGACGCGACCATCTTGGCCTGGTGCATCTGCGTGCAGGCGCGTCGATGATCGACCTCATCAGTCTGGATGGCAGCTTGGGTGCGCGCGGTGGCGCGGGTCCGGGACCGGAGGCGCGCAATGTTGATCATCTGTGCCTGCGGATCGAGCCTTTCGATGAGGCCAGCTTGGTGGCATATCTTTCCTTGCATGGCGCAACGCCGGTGGCGGCAGCCGAAGTGAATTTCGGCGCTGAAGGGGATGGGCTGTCGCTGTATTTCAGAGATCCGGATGGCAACACCATTGAATTGAAGGGGCCGGTTTCGGCGGACGTGCGCTGACGCTCTGCCCCCTCCCTTGCACCGAAGGTGCAGGGGAGGGCTGGGGAGGGGTGCTTTGAGCTGTTGATCCGCAGGTTTCACGGAGTTCAACTGCCGCGCCGATGGATTGCTGGGAAGGCTTCTGCCGAGCATGGCTCGGCACTACAACCGCGTGGGGGAGGGGGCGTCTCGCAGTAGTCCTGCAATCGCGCAATTGGCGAAGATCAAACGCACCCCTCCCAACCCTCCCCTTCGCTGCGCGAAAGGGAGGGCTCAGCTGCTCGGCCGAAGGGGGGGCTCTGCGCTTCGCTCCCTCCCTTGCACCGCAGGTGCAGGGGAGGGGTGGGGAGGGGTGCTTTGAGCTTTTGATTTTGGTTTTTGGGGCTTGCAACTGGAGCGTTGATGGGTTGCTGGGAAGGCCCCTGCCGAGCATGGCTCGGCACTACGCCACCTCCCTTGTGGCGAAGGTTCAGGGGAAGGGTGCTCTTCGCCATGAGCCCAAGCGCTTGCGGCCCAACCATGCTCCGCGCATGCTCATGCCATTCAACAAGAGCAGCAGCCATGCACCGTAGACTCACTATGCTCCTGCTGCTCGCAACAGCCTTCGCCTTGCCCGCATACGCCGAAGTCAAAGACGCCACAGCAGCGGGCTTCACCGTCGAGAACGCCGTCCTGATTCCAGCATCACCCGAGCGCGTCTGGCAGGCGATGACCGCCGACATCGATCATTGGTGGCCGAAAGATCACAGCTGGTGGGGCAAGGCAGCAAAACTGTCCATCGATGCCCGCGCTGGTGGCTGTTTCTGTGAAATTGCTGGCGCGCAACAGGCGCAGCACCTGCAGGTCGTGTTTGTCGATCCGGGAAAAACCCTGCGCATGACTGGCGGACTTGGACCGATGCAGGGCATGGGCCTGCATGGCGTCGCCGAGTGGACGTTGCAGGCAGAAGGTACATCTACCCGGGTGACGTGGCGCTACCGGGCTGGCGGCTACAGCCCAGACGACCTCAGCGCCTTGGCGCCGGTGGTGGACAAGGTCCAGGCGCAGCAATTGGACGGCCTGGCACGCTGGCTGCAGGCCACCCGCTGAGGATCATTCTTCCTCGTCGGCAGTTGCTTCTTCGCCACCGCCCGGCAGTTCCAGGAAAGCCCAGAACGCCACCTTGTCCTCGGCCCAGCTGGCGGAGGCTTCGGAGAGCACATCCAGCAAGGTATCGAAGTCCGCCGGGCTGCCCTGGCGCAGGTCGTTGGCATCGCTGAACAGCAATGCATAGCCGTTGGCAGGCAACCAGGACAGGTCACGCAGGCCATCGGACAGGGCATCCCAGTTGCGGCTCCAGCCTGCGGGGAAGTCGAGTTGCGTGCCGAGTCGCATCAGCAAGGTGCGCTTGTCGGCGCAGCCTTCCAGGTCGATGCGGCACACACGCAGCCCTGCATCGCGTGCAACCGCCGCCAAGCCACCAAGGTCGCCATCGCCGACGCCGTAGACGCCGGCCTGGCTGACATCCTCCAGGCCCATATCGAAACCGCTGTCACTCATGGCGTACTCCTGGCGGGGACTTCAAAGCTGCGGAAGCTCTCGTAGTGGTCGTCGGTGTAGTACCAGGCATCCGGCGGGTCACCGCCGGTGACGATGCGTCTGGCGCCACGATGGCTTAGACCGGGGGTATCCACGGTGTATTCGCGGTAATAGCCACGCGGGCGCTGTGGCAGCTGGCGCTCGCGGTTGCCGAAGGTGCTGCCGTCCTGGCGATGCGGGTACGGTCCGCCGCGCTGGATCAAGTCGATGGTCGCGCGCGCTTCTGCCGGCAGGAAAGCCGGGAGCGGATCTTTGCTGCGCTCGTCGCTACGTCCGTTCTGGCTGGTCTCGGCCGCTACAGGCAAATCCTGCGACAGCGACGGCGCGAACTGCGGTGGTGCAGGTTGCTGCAGCACGCGCATGCCCCACAGTCCGCCGATCAGCAGGACAATGGCGACGACCAGGAGTAAGGGCTTGCGCATGGGCAGTAGGAAAATTCCGGGACAGGTGACGATTATCACGCCATGACAGCGGGTTTGTTGAACAGATGGTTCAGTAGGCTGGCTTCACGCAACGGTAACAACGATCGCGCAGATCGCCCCTGCGGTGTCCATCGCCCAAGCGCGGGACAAAGTTTCCTCTACAACACCCTTGGTAAGTTGCTGCATCGTCCCTACCATTGATAGCGCACCGTCTGGTTTTTCGACCAGACACAGAAACCGGCTATCCAAAGGAGATCCCTCATGGCTTACACCCTGCCCAAGCTGCCTTACGCCTACGACGCCCTGGAACCGCATATCGATGCGGCCACGATGGAGATCCACCACAGCAAGCACCACCAGACCTACATCAACAACGTCAATGCTGCGCTGGAAGGCACCGAATACGCCGATCTGCCGGTTGATGAGCTGGTGAAGAAGACCAAGTCGCTGCCGGAAAACCTGCAGGGCCCGGTGCGCAACAACGGTGGCGGCCATGCCAACCATTCGCTGTTCTGGACCGTGATGTCGCCCAATGGCGGCGGCGAGCCGGTCGGTGACGTGGGCAAGGCCATCGAATCGCAGCTGGGCGGTTTCGAAAAGTTCAAGGAAGCCTTCACCAAGGCCGCGCTGACCCGTTTCGGCAGCGGCTGGGCGTGGCTGAGCGTCACCCCGGACAAGAAGGTTGTCGTCGAGTCCTCGGCCAACCAGGACAGCCCGCTGATGGACGGCAACACCCCGATCCTGGCGCTGGACGTGTGGGAACACGCCTATTACCTGAAGTACCAGAACCGTCGCCCGGAATACATTGGCGCGTTCTTCAATGTGGTCGACTGGAACGAGGTCGAGCGTCGTTACCAGGAAGCGATTGCCTGATAGCGGTGGCATGAAGAGGTCGCCCCATGTCGGGGCGGTCGCCAGTACGAAGGCCGGGCATAGCCCGGCCTTCGTCGTTGATGGCGCCGCGAGCCCGATGTTGTGGGAGCGGCGTCAGCTGCGAAGCCGGAACTGCTCCGGCTGCGGCCAAACTGGCAACCTGATGACGCTCCAGCTTCGCGGCTGACGCCGCTCCCACAAGCGACCGTCGGCAACTGCCGCGTCAGGGTTGCTCGGCGTCATCAGGCGCGGGGACCCGGGTGATGCGCAGCGTTGCCATCATGCCTAGTGGCTCGGGCGTGGGTTGCGCGTCAGTGGCGGGTAGCTGGATCGCCTGCTGGGTGATGTCGGCGAAGCTGCGGACCTGGTACAGCACATCCAGCCCATGCTGCGCATCGCTTGCGAGGCGGGCATCGCCTCGACGGTTGGACGGATTCCTGCGTGCGGGCTGATACCCCGGCAGTTGCCGAACAAGCTCCTCGGTGGGCGCAGCAAAGTCACCGATGATCAGCGACGGCAGGCCATCAGCCGTGGCATCCATCCATGAGCGCAGGTCGGCAGCCTGATGGCCGCGTGCGACCGGATTGTTGTCGCCGGGGCACATGCTGGCGGCGTAGATGTTCAGTTGCGCCTGTTGCAGCTGCAGGCGCTGCATGCCGGCGGCAGTGGGGGCGTCGTCGCCGTGCAGCAGGGTGATGCCGTCCTGCTGTGCCTGCAGGCGGGTCAGTACCGCATTGCCGCGGCGCACCGGTTGGCTGGGGCGGTCGGCGCTGACGAAATCACAGCTGTACTTGAGTCGGCTGCCCAGCCAGCAGGCAGGGTTGGGGGTGTTGGTCAGCTGGCGCACGTCCTGTACCACGATCACGTCCGGCCGCAGGTCCTGGATCAGTGCGGCGATCCGGTCGCGCTGGCCGGTCCAGACCTCACCACTGTCGGGGAGACGCAGGTTGGCTACCTTGATGACCGGCAACACCGGCTCGGCCATGACACCAAATGACAGGACAAGCAGTCCAAAACAGCCCCAGCGCAGCATTGCAACGCCTCAAGATGAGGGGCTGTCATGCTAATGCTTTCCGCGTGGAAGGGGCGTGCATGCGCTGGCACTCAGGTTTTGCTGGTGCGGGCGGTAGGTGTTTTGCTGGGCTGAACCGGTCTGGCGGGCGGCTTGATGCGTTACGCTTGCAACCTTTGTATTCACGGATCGCCCGCAGATGACGACCAACGACGTGGCAGCAGCCCCGAACCCCAAGGCAAAGATGCCGCGCCAGATCGGCTACATCATCGGTAACGAGGCGTGCGAACGCTTCAGCTTCTACGGGATGCGCAACATCCTGGTGCAGTTCCTGATCACCTCGCTGCTGTTGCAGGAGATCACCGCCGAAGGCCGTGCTGGCGAGGCGAAGGACATCATGCACAGCTTCATGATCGGCGTGTATTTCTTCCCGCTGCTCGGTGGCTGGTTGGCCGACCGCTTCTTCGGCAAGTACCACACCATTCTCTGGTTCAGCCTGATCTACTGCGTCGGCCATCTGTGCTTGGCCTTGTTCGAGGGCAACCGCCAGGGCTTCTTCCTGGGCCTGGGCCTGATCGCGCTGGGCGCCGGCGGCATCAAGCCGCTGGTCGCTTCGTTCATGGGTGACCAGTTCGACCAGGGCAACAAGCATCTGGCCAAGATCGTGTTTGACGCGTTCTACTGGATCATCAATTTCGGCTCGCTGTTCGCCTCGCTGCTGATTCCGCTGGCGCTGAAGAACCTCGGCCCGCAGTGGGCGTTCGGTATTCCCGGCATCCTGATGTTCGTGGCCACCTTCGTGTTCTGGCTGGGACGCAAGCGCTACGTGCTGGTGCCGCTGCCGCCCAAGGACCCGCATTCCTTCGCCAACGTGGTGCGTACCGCGCTGCTGGCACAAGCCCCGGGTCAGGGCCGCATGGGTCTGGTGGTGGCGGTGCTGGGCGTGGTGCTGGCGCTGGCTTCGTTCGCGTTGGTGCCCAGCCTGGGCATCGTGATCTGTCTGTGTCTGGCGCTGGTCTCAGTGCTGGCCGGTATTGGCGGCGGCACCATGCTGCAGCTGGACCGCGCTCGCGGCGTGCACCCGGAGGCGGCTGTCGAAGGCGTGCGTTCGGTGCTGAAGGTGCTGGTGATCTTCGCTCTGACCACCCCGTTCTTCTCCCTGTTCGACCAGAAGGCCTCGACCTGGGTGCTGCAGGGCCAGCAGATGAGCATGCCCAGCTGGTTCACCGCCTCGCAGATGCAGGCGCTTAACCCGCTGCTGGTGATGATCCTGATCCCGTTCAACAATCTGGTGCTGTACCCGGCGCTGCGTCGTTTCGGCTTCGAGCCGACCGCGCTGCGGCGCATGACCGCCGGTATCGCCTTCAGTGGCCTGGCCTGGATCGTGGTGGGTGGCATCCAGGTGGTCATGGACGGTGGTGATGCCATGTCGATCTTCTGGCAGGTGCTGCCATATGCGCTGCTGACCTTCGGTGAAGTGCTGGTCTCGGCCACCGGTCTGGAGTTCGCCTACAGCCAGGCACCGGCATCCATGAAGGGGGTGGTGATGAGCTTCTGGAACCTGACCACCACCATCGGTAACCTGTGGGTGCTGCTGTCCAACGCGGCGGTGCGCAACCACGCGGTCACCGACCGTATTGCCAGTACCGGTCTGAGCGAAACGGCGTTCCTGATGTTCTTCTTCGCTGGCTTTGCCTTCATCGCGGCGCTGGCGTTCGGTATCTACGCACGCCGTTACAAGATGGTCGACAACTACCGGGCGGTTTGAACATGCAAGGACCGATAACCCTGATCCTGATCGCCATCACCGCGCTGGTGTCGTGGATGGCGTTCAACAACCGCAAGCTGGCTGATCGGCTGATCCTGTGGCCGCCGGCGATCGACAAGCACAAGCAGTACGACCGGCTGGTGACCTACGGGTTCATCCATGCTGACTTCGGCCACCTGTTGTTCAACATGGTGACCCTGTATTTCTTCGGCCGCTCGATCGAGGTCATCATGCTCGGCACCACCGGGCAGTGGTGGGTCTATCCGCTGTTCTACCTGTCGGCGCTGGTGGTATCGATCCTGCCGACTTACCTGAAGAACCAGAAGAATCCGAACTATTTGAGTCTGGGTGCTTCAGGGGCGGTGTCGGCTGTGCTGTTTGCCTACATCCTGATCGCGCCGTGGAAGCTGATCCTGGTGATGTTCATCCCGGCGCCGGCCATTCTGTATGCCGCGTTCTACGTCGGCTACAGCATCTGGATGGACAAGAAGGGCGGGGACAACGTCAATCACAGCGCGCACCTTGCCGGTGCCGCTTTCGGTGTGATGTTCATGCTGATCATGGAGCCGGAGCTGCTGCAGCACTTCCTGCAGAGTCTGATGAATCCTACTTTCCGCTTCTGATCAGCGGAGAGGGAGCTGGGGGCTGTATCGCCCCTCATGCCGGGGGCCGCGCGCATCGTGTCGTCGCGGCCCCGTTTCGTTCATGGCAGCTGCGCCCTGGACGCGCCGCACGCGTGAGCGCTGGTGGCTGGCTCAGGCGGCGTAGCTGTCGAGCAGACGCGAATAGACTTCGTTGTCGATTTTCTTGAATTCCCAGCCGTCGGTGTCGCCAGCGACGGCCAGCTGGAACAGGCCTTCCAGCAGGGTGGAGTCATGGTCGTTGGACGGGATCTGCATCGTGCGGTCGTTGTCGAACACGGGACACCTCGGCTGTCAGCTGTTGTTTGCGGGTATACGCAGCAAATCCCGTGCCAGCTTTTGAGACGCAGTCCATGCTTTGATGGCAGTGGCGCTGCTGGCGCCGATGTCGGAAAGTGACGCAAAGTGGCGCTTCCGACCGCCAGCTCGCGTCATCACGTCGCTTTCACCAAGTCCACCGCGTTCCGCAGGAGTCCTCATGAGCTTGAGCAAACCACCAGTTCCAGATATCGAACATGACGCGGCTGCAAGCCGCTTCCAGACCCTGGTTGATGGTCAGCGCGCGGTGCTGGATTACGAACTGGACGGCGGCGTGATGGTCATCACCCATACCGGGGTGCCGGAGGCCATCGGCGGGCGTGGTATTGCCGCGGCATTGACCCGGTTCGCGCTGGAGCATGCACGCGCTGCAGGCTGGAAGGTGATACCGGCCTGCGCTTATGCCGCAGCTTTCATGCAACGTCATGGCGAATATGCAGACCTGCTGGGATAATTCGCTGGCATGGCCAAGCCCGACCGGGCGGCCGCACACACCTCCAAGGGATCAAAGGGCATGAACAGGTTGGTACGGGGATCGTCTGCCGCAGCGGTATTGCTGCTGGCATTGGCTGGTTGCAAGCAGGATGAGCAAGGTGCGCCGGTCGCACCGGCCGCGGAACCGGTGCAGGCACCGGTTGCGGTCGCACCTGCGGCAGCTGATCTGCGCGATGTGATTGAAAACACCCCAAGCTATGTCATTGGTATCAGCTACCCACCGGCAGCCGCCAAGTACCCGGGTCTGGCCAATGCGCTGAGCGATTATGCAGGCCATGCCAAGGCTGACCTGTTGAAGTCGGTGTCCGAGCTGGGCAATGACAAGCCCACCGCCCCGTATGAATTGTCACTGGCCTTCGACATGCTGGTGGAATCACCGGCGGTTGTCGCGGTTTCCGCCGATGGCAGCAGCTACACCGGTGGCGCCCACGGCCAGCCGTTGGTAGCCCGTTTTGTATGGCTGCCCGAGCAGCAGCAACTGCTCAAGGCAGAAGACCTGATCACCACGACCAAGGGCTGGCAGGCGATCAGCGATTTCACCGAGGACAAGCTGCTGGAGCAGGCCACCGTGCGTGCGCAGGGCGAGGACATGTCGCCGGAAGAACAGCAGGCCCAGGTCCGCAACCTGTCCAAGATGATCGACGAAGGCACCACCGCCGACGCCACCAACTTCGGTCAGTTCCAGCCCGTGCTGGATGCGGCCGGCAAGATTTCTGCGCTGCGCTTCGTATTCCCGCCCTACCAGGTGGGGCCGTATTCGGATGGCACGCAGACGGTGGATGTGCCGGCGTCAGTGTTGTTGCCGCATGTCGCGGCGGCTTACCAGGGGCTGTTCGCACGCCCCTGATACTCAGGAGGTCAGTGATGGATGCAGGGCTGCAACGACGTGTGGAAGCACTGCTGCAGGAGGCCGATATCACCCCAGGCGGTGACAGGCCGCAGGACCTGGACATCCTCGACCCACGCTTCTATGCGCGGGTGCTGGCCGAAGGCTCGCTCGGTCTGGGCGAGAGCTACATGGAAGGTTGGTGGCAGGCGCATTCGCTGGATGGCCTGCTCACCCACCTGCTGGATGCGCGACTGGACGAGCGCGTGCATGGCAGCGACGAAGTCTGGGACGCGCTCAAGGCCAAGCTGTTCAACCTGCAGAGCGGGCAGGGCAGCTACGAGGTCGGCAAGCGGCATTACGACCTGGGCAACGACCTTTACCGGGCCATGCTTGGCAAGCGGCTGGTCTACAGCTGCGGATACTGGCGCAATGCCAGCAATCTGGACGACGCGCAGGAAGCCAAGCTCGAACTGATCTGCCGCAAGCTCGGCCTGCAGCCGGGTATGCGTGTGTTGGATATCGGCTGTGGCTGGGGCGAGGCACTGAAGTTCGCGGCCGAGCGTTATGGCGTGCGCGGCGTGGGCGTAACCATCTCGCAGGAGCAGGCCGCGTTTGCCCGTGAACTGTGTGCCGGCCTGCCGGTCGAGATACGCCTGCAGGACTACCGCGAGCTGGACGAGCACTTCGACGCCGTGTTCTCGGTGGGTATGTTCGAGCACGTCGGGGTCAAGAATTACCGCAGCTACTTCGAAGTCGCCAGGCGCTGCCTGGGCGAGCAGGGCTTGTTCCTGCTGCACAGCATCGGCACCAATGTCAGCCGCGACCGCACCGACCCGTGGATCGCCAAATATATCTTCCCCAACTCGATGCTGCCTTCGGCGGCGCAGATCACCCATGCGATGGAAGGGCTGTTCGTGCTGGAGGACTGGCACAACTTCGGTACCGACTACGACCGTACCCTGCAGGCCTGGCGCGACAACGTGGAAGCGGCCTGGGAGCAACTGGACGCGCGCTACGACGAGCGTTTCAGGCGCATGTGGCGCTTCTACCTGGCTGCGTCGATGGCGACCTTCCGTACCCGCCACTCGCAGCTGTGGCAGCTGCTGTTGTCGCCGCGCGGGGTTCGTGAGGGTTATCTGGCGCCACGCTGAACGTGGAACGCTGTCAGCGCAAAATTGATTTAAAAGTTTATATTACACATGTGTATTATCTGCCTCATCCCAGAATGAGCCGGATAGCCCATGAGCAGCTTCGACGCGACCGAGACCCGGATTGATGCCACCTGCGCCCGCTGGCCGGGCTTTCCCCGTGAGCCGGCGGTGCTGGTGCGTCTGGTCAAGGGCATCTACAAGACCGTCCATGACCGCGCCAACGCGGTGTTGCGTGATTTCGACCTGAGCCACGCCGAATACAACATTCTGATGATGCTGTACGGCACGCCGGACCGCCCGCTGAACCCCTCGGAACTGGCCGAGGCCGCCACCGAAAAGTCCGCCAACATCACCCGCCTCACCGACCAGCTCTGCAACAAGGGCCTGCTGGAGCGGATTCCTGACACCAATGACCGGCGCAAACTGGGTCTGCACCTGACCGAAAAAGGCCTGGCCTGCATCCAGAGCCTGCTGCCGGAGATGGCCGAACTGCTGGTCCTGCAGGTACAGGGCCTGGATGAGAGTGAGCAGCACCAGCTCGAACGGCTACTGAAAAAGATGCTTGATGGCATCGAGGCCATCTGAGTACGCCATGTCTGCCATCCCATCATCGGTAAGCGCGTCGGCGACGACGCCCTGGTATGCCGGCATGCGCGGCTTCCTCAAGGGCGAGGCTGACACCTGGCTGTTCGTACTGCGCACCACCGTGGCCTTCTTCCTGACCGGTTGGTTGGCCATGCGCCTGCAACTGCCACAGCCGGGTACGGCGATGATGACCACGGTCATCGTCATGCACCGGCAGAGCGGCATGGTGCTTGCCAAGGCCTTCTACCGGGTGCTCGGCACCTTTGCCGGTGCGGCGGCCGCGCTGCTGATCGTGGCGTTGTTCCCACAGCAACGCGAACCCTTCCTGCTGCTGATGGCGTTGTGGATCGCTGGCTGTGTGGCCGGCGCTACCCTGCATCGCAACTTCAAGTCCTATGCCTTCGTGCTTGCCGGTTACACCGCGGCCATCATTGCCTTGCCGGTGATCTCCACCCATCCCGGGCAGATCTTCGATTCGGCGGTGGCGCGCATCAGCGAGGTGCTGTTGGGCCTGCTGGTGACCGCGGTGATTAGCGATACCATTTTCCCGGTGCGCCTGCGTGACACCTTGCGCACGGCGGTGAACAACCAGTATGAGAGTTTCCTTGGTTTCATGCGTGGCGCCCTGCTTGGCGAGGTGCCACGCGAGCGCATGGAGCAGGCACATCTGCGCGTGGTGCGCGACGCGGTGACGCTGGAGGATCTGCGCAGCTCGGTGATCTTCGAAGACGGGGAAGCGCGTGCGCGCAGCGCGCACCTGCAGGGCTTCAACCAGCGCTTCATGGCGGCGTCGACCACGTTCCAGTCCCTGCACCATCTGATCAACCGCTTGCTTCGCCAGCCCGACCCGGCCGCGGGCCAGGCGCTGCAGGCCTTGTACCTGCCATTGGGTGCCGCCCTGCAAGCCAGTGAACAATCGCCGGCGCAACTGGCAGAGCAGATCCACGCCGTACGCAAAGGCCTTGCTGCGCGCTCGGTCGAGCTGCGGGCTGCTCTGGGCGACGTCACCCAGGTCGAGGACTTCGATGTGGGGGCGCAGTTGTTGCGGCGCTTCGTCAAGGAGCTTGAACACTACGTGCATGCACGTCGGCAGCTGACGCTGCAGGTCGCACCGACCGAAGACGATGCACGTGCGCAGTTCATCCGCGGCAATGATTATCTCGGTGCCGCGGTGGCGTTCACCCGCACAGCCATCACCATGCTGCTGTTGGGTGCGCTATGGGCCGCCAGTGGCTGGGCGATGGCGGTCAACGTGATGTTGCTGGCAACCATCTTCTCCGGCTTGTTCGCCACCATGCCAAATGCGGCGCGGATGACCGGCAAAGTCGCCTGGGGCTATCTGCTTGGCGTGTTCGCAGCCTATGTCTGTGACTACATGGTGCTGACCCGGATGGAAGGTTTCGTCCTGCTGGTTGCGGGGTTGCTGCCGTTTTTCGTGGTCGGCCCCTATATGGTCAGCCGCCCCAAGCTGTCGGTGTTCGGGCTGGGCTATACGATGGGCCTGGTCAATATCCTGGCCATCACCAGCGTGCACGCCTTCGACCCGGTGCGCTTCTTCAACGAAGGCACCTCACAGATGATGGCGATGGGCGCGGCGGTACTGAGCTTCGCGTTGATGCCACCGCTGGTGGGCACGGCATGGTTGCGGCGGCGACAGATGGCGGGCTTGCGCGCACAGGTGCGCTTGGCGGCGCAGGCGCCGTTGCGTGGGCTCCAGCACCGTTTCGAAAGCATCAACAGCGACCTGCTGCACCAGATCGTCACCCACACGGCGGCGGGCAGCGATGAGTCCCGCCAGCAGCTGGCCTGGGCCTTGGCGGTCAACGAAACCGGCCGCGCCCTGATCCACCTGCGCCAGGATGTGGCGCGTGAACCGGCATCGACGCAACTGCGCCAGTGCGTGGATTCGGTGGTACGGGCCTTGGCCGATTTCTTCGCCCTGCCGGATGCATCGGCATGGCAACGCGCCGACACCGCGCTGACCGAGGCCATCGCGCTGGCGCGCGCACAGGCCGTCGACGGCGGTGTCGCCGCGCGGGTGCTGCTGCACCTGCGCCTGGTGCGATTGGCGATGGTGGATGACAGCTCGGTCATGGCCGCCTACATCGCACCCACTGATTCAAAGCCGGAGGCACCTCGCCATGCCCATTGAGATTGCATTCGCGGGAACCCTGTTTCCCGGGTTGCTGTTGTTGTTCGTATTGGTCTGCATCGCGCTGTGGGCGCTGGACACGCTGGCTGGCCGTCGCGGTTGGTACCGCAACGTCTGGCACCCGGCCTTGTTCCGCACCGCGGTCTTCATCTGTCTGTTTGGTGGCTTCGGCCTGCTGCTGTTCTGAGAATTCCCCATGACCCCCAAAGTCCAATCCATTCTTCGTTTCTCCATCACCGCCGTGGTGGTGGCGATAGCTGCCTTGATCGCGATGGCGATGTGGCGGCATTACATGTACTCGCCGTGGACCCGGGAGGGCCGCTTGCGCGCGGAAGTGGTACGCGTGGCGCCGGATGTCTCCGGCCCGGTCAGCGCGGTCGCGGTGCGTGACAACCAGTTGGTGAAGCGCGGTGACGTGCTCTACCAGATCGACCCGGCGCGCTACCAGAACGCCTTGAACCAGGCACGCGGTAATCTGGCTGCCGCACAGGCCGCGGCACGTGCGGCTGGTGCAAGCATCCAGGTAGCGGCGGCGGGAGCTGCACAGCAGAGTGCGAATGCCACTCGCTACGAGCAGCAGTACGAGCGCCGCCAGCGCATTACTGGAAGCTTGATCTCCGAAGAAGCGCGTACCGATGCGCTCAGTGCTGCGCAGGCGGCGCGCGCCGGGGTGGCACAGGCGCAGGCAAGCCGTCAGCAGGCCAGTGCGTCACAGCAGCAGGCACTGGCTGCAGTGGAGCAGGCACAGGCGGCATTGGATACTGCAGAGTTGAACCTGGAACGCACCCAGGTGCGCGCGCCGGTGGATGGTTATGTGACCAATCTGGAAGTGCGGCAGGGCGACTACGCTACTGCCGGTGCGGCCAAGCTGGCGGTGATCGATACCAATTCGTTCTGGGTCTACGGTTATTTCGAAGAGACCAAGCTGGCGCAATTGCATGTGGGCGACGGCACCCGCGTGCAGTTGATGAGCGGGCAGGAGCTGCACGGCCATATCGAGAGTATTTCGCATGGCATCACCGATGCGGATAGCCCGACCGGCAGTGACCTGCTGGCGAATGTGAACCCGACCTACAACTGGGTGCGGCTGGCGCAACGGATTCCGGTTCGGATCAAGCTGGACGCGGGTTCGTTTGCGAAGGGCGTCGTGCTGGCCAATGGCATGACCGCTACGGTGATTGTGGAGCGTGGGCGGCAAGGCTGAGTTGGGTTTGCTTTGTGACTGGGGCGGGTTGGTTGTACGGAGCCAGAAGCACAAAGCCAGAAGCGCAAAGCCAGAAGCGCAAAGCCAGAAGCGCAAAGCACAAAGCACAAAGCACAAAGCCCCCTCATCCGCCCTCCGGGCACCTTCTCCCGCAGGCGGGAGAAGGGATGGCTGGCTTTCCGTGTGCTGTTGGCTGGCTGCGCAATGCTTGAGCGCAAGCGATGCTGCAGGCCCAGCAGTGTCCGACGGCTCCCTTCTCCCTCTTGCGGGAGAAGGTGCCCGAAGGGCGGATGAGGGGAGCCTTTGACTTGATCCCACAGCAAAAAAAAACGCCCGGCAAAGCCGGGCGTTTTCATTCCACCAAAACCAGCAACTGCTTACTTGGCAGCAGCACCGGTGGTCAGGCCACGCTTCTCCAGCAGCGGCTCGATCTGCGGCTCGTGGCCGGCGAAGTTGCGGAACAGCTCCATCGCATCAACGCTGCCACCCTTGGACAGCAGGGTCTTGCGGAAGTGGTCGCCGTTGGCGCGCGACAGGCCGCCGTTCTCGCGGAACCACTTCTGGGTGTTGGCATCCAGCACTTCCGACCAGATGTAGGCGTAGTAGCCAGCCGAGTAGCCGCCCATGATGTGGCTGAAGTACGGGGTCTTGTAGCGCGGCGGGACCGGCGCGTAGTAGATGCCGTCCTTGACCAGTGCTTCATGCTCGAACTTCATCACGTCCTTCGGTGCCGGGATCTGGCCAACACCGATCTGGTGCCAGTTCTGGTCCAGCATCGCTGCGCCCAGGTACTCGGTGGTGGCAAAGCCCTGGTTGAACTTGGACGCGGCAATCACCTTGTCCAGCAGCGCCTGCGGCATCGCCGAGCCGTTCTGGTAGTGCTTGGCGTAGTTGGCGAGGATGGTCGGCTCGTCGGACCACATCTCGTTCACCTGCGAGGGGAACTCGACGAAGTCACGCGGCACCGCGGTGCCGGCGAAGTACGGGTACTTCACGTCCGAGAACATGCCGTGCAGGGCGTGGCCGAACTCGTGGAAGGTGGTGGTCACTTCGTCCCAGGTCAGCAGGGTCGGCTTGCCGGCCGGCGGCTTGGGGATGTTGAGGTGGTTGGCGACCACCGGCTTGTCGCCGGTCAGGCCGGACTGCGACACGTAGGCATTCATCCATGCACCGCCACGCTTGGACTCGCGTGCATACGGATCGAAGATGAAGATCGCCAGCTGGCTGCCATCGGCGTCGAACACGTCATAGACGGTGACGTCGTCGTGGTAGACCGGCAGGTCGGTACGCTGCTTGAAGCTCAGGCCGAATTCCTTGCCGGCGGCGAAGAACACGCCGTTCTCCAGCACGTTCTTCAGCTCGAAGTAGGGCTTGAGCTGGGATTCGTCGAAGTTGTACTTGGCCTGGCGCACCTTCTCGCTGTAGAAGGCCCAGTCCCACGGCTGCAGTTCGAACGTCGGCTTGCCGGCGGCCTTCTGCTCGCTGTCGATCATCGCCTGCAGGTCGGCGGCTTCGCGCTTGGCGTTGGTGACGGCGGCCGGAGCCAGCTGGCCAAGCATGGCATTGACCGCTTCCGGGGTCTTGGCGGTCTGGTTGCCCAGCGAGTAGCTGGCGAAGTTCGGGAAGCCCATCAGCGCGGCCTTCTCGGCGCGCAGGGTCATGATGCGCGAGACCAGCGCGGTGTTGTCGTACTCGCCACCCTTGCTGCCACGGGAGATCGAGGCTTCGTAGATCTTCTGGCGCAGTTCGCGGTTGGCCAGGTTGGTCAGCGGCGGCTGGCCGGTGGTGTTGAGCAGGGCGATGACGTACTTGCCATCCAGCTTGCGGGCCTTGGCAGCTTCGGCGGCGGCAGCGATCTGCTCGGCCGACAGGCCATCAAGCTGCTTGACGTCATCAACCACGATGTAGGAAGCGTTGACCTCGGCCAGCACGTTCTGGCTGAACTTGGTGCCCAGGTTGGCCAGCTCGGCGTTCATGTCCTTGAGCTTGGCCTTGTCGGCATCGCCCAGCTTGGCACCGGCGCGGACGAAGTTGTCGCGGTACTTCTCGACCAGACGCAGGCTTTCAGCGTCCAGGCCCAGGTTGGCGCGGTTGTTGTACAGGGTCTCGATACGCGAGAACAGCTTGCCGTTGAGATTGATGGCATCGCTGTGCGCGGCGAATTTGGCCGAATAGTCGGCCTGCAGCTTCTTGCGCGCGTCGTTGGTGTCGGCGCCGATCAGCGCGAAGAACACGGTGGTGGCGCGGTCGAGCACGGCGCCGCTGTTTTCCAGCGCGATCAGCGTGTTCTCAAAGGTCGGGGCGGCCGGGTTGTTGGCGATCGCTTCCACTTCCTGCAGCTGCTGGGCCATGCCAGCGTCGAAGGCCGGCGCGAAATCGGCGTCCTTGATCTTGTCGAACTGCGGGTAGTGCAGCGGCAGCGGGCTTTCAGCGAAGAACGGATTGGCCTGCTGGGCCGACTGGGTGGTCGCAGTGGGTGCGGCCTGGCTGTAGGCCGGCAGGGCAAGACCCAGGGTCGCGGCAAGGGCGAGGGCGAGACGGGTGTTCAAGGCGGAAACTCCGGTAAAAAGACTGATCTTTCAGGGTACCTGCAGGCGCGCCCGTAGGGGTGTGTCGAATGGCATGGTTGCGCTGAAAGGCCACATCTTGCATGCCGTTGACGCCGCGATGGCGTACGCTGGCGGTTCTGTCAGGAGCCGCGCCATGCCCAATGCCTTCGATTTCGAGTTGACCGCACTGGATGGCCGTCCGCTGCCGCTGGCCGCCTTTGATGGCAAGGTGCTGCTGATAGTGAACACAGCGTCCAAGTGCGGCTTCACCCCACAGTACGAAGGGCTGGAGCAGCTGTGGCAGGAGCTGGGTCCGCAGGGGCTGGTGGTGCTGGGCTGCCCCTGCGACCAGTTCGGCCACCAGGAGCCGGGCGATGCCGCCGCCATCCAGGACTTCTGCAGCATCAACTACGGGGTGAGTTTCCCGCTGTCGGCCAAGCTCAAGGTCAATGGTGCCGACGCTGATCCGCTATGGCAGTGGCTGCAGCGGCAGAAGCGCGGCGCGCTGGGCATCGCCGCGATCAAATGGAACTTCAGTAAGTTCCTGATCGGCCGCAACGGGCAGGTGCTTGCCCGTTACGCACCGACCGCACGCCCGGAGACGCTGGAGGCGGATATCAAGGCAGCGCTGTAGGCGTGGTGGTGTGGGAGCGGCGTAAGCCGCGAAGCTGGTATTGCCGAATGACCTGACAGCTCCGCGATCCAATGATTCGAGCCTCCGCGGCTTACGGCTGAAGGCCATAAGCCACTCGAGAGACGCGCTTACTTTTCTACGAAAGCGCGCTCGAACACGTAGTGACCCGGCGTGCCGATGCGCGTGGACACCTCAAAACCGCGTGCGTCCAGCACGCTGCGCAGGTCGGCCAGCATCTGCGGGCTGCCGCAGATCATGAAGCGGTCGTTGGCCGGATCCAGCTGCGGCAGGCCGAGTGTTTCCTGCATCTGGCCGCTTTCCATCAGCGAGGTCAGGCGGCCCTGGTTGGGGAAGGGCTCGCGGGTGACCGCCGGGTAGTACAGCAACTTGTCGCGGACGATATCGCCGAGGATCTCGTCGTTCGGCAGTTCCTGTTCGAAGTACTCGCGGTAGGCCAGATCCTTCTCGTAGCGCACGCCGTGGCAGACGATCACCTTGTCGAAGCGCTCGTAGGTTTCCGGGTCCTTGACCACGCTCAACCACGGCGCCAGGCCGGTGCCGGTGCCCAGCAGGTAGAGATGCTTGCCGGGGTGCAGATCGCTGATCAGCAGGGTGCCGGTGGGCTTCTTGCCAACCAACACCTTGTCGCCGGGCTTGAGGTGCTGCAGACGCGAGGTCAGTGCACCTTCCTGCACCTTGATGCTGAAGAAGTGCAGCTGCTCTTCCCAGTTGGCGCTGGCGATGGAATAGGCACGCAACACCGGGCGGGCGCCTTCGTTTTCGTTTTCCAGCCCGATCATCACGAACTGGCCATTCTCGAAACGGAAGCCGCTGTCGCGGGTGGTGGAGAAGCTGAAGTAGGCGTCCGTCCAGTGACGGACTTCAAGCACCGTTTCGGCGCCAAAAGCGGAAGACATGCCGTGATTCGTAGATTGGAGACCGGTCTATTCTAGCCGATTTCCCATAAATGGGAATGAATCTCATTTGACCGAAGTGTGGATAGTGCCGAGCCATTCACGGCATGGGCTTTATAGCTAGAGCCACAGCCGAGCATGGCTCGGCACTACAGGAGGGGCTCACTGCAAAGAATGAC
>NZ_JBXFWF010000033.1:0-46883 GCF_056854515.1 Stenotrophomonas sp. STEN063 | reverse complement strand
CCGCCCCCCCCATCCCTCCGCGCCCGCCCCCCCCCCCTAAGCCCCTGCGCCCGCTGACCTAATAATTCCGTCCAGTTCCCCCCCCCCCCCCCCCCGCGCCCCCCCCGCTCCTACAAATGCATGGCTGCCATGCCGTGCAACACACAAACAAAAAGCCCCGCTTGCGCGGGGCTTTCTGCATGCATCAATTACAGGTCCGCTTAGAACTTGTAGTTGATCGAGGCAGCCAGGATGTCGCCGCCCACGTCGTACTTGCCCTTGACCACATTGCCAGTGGCCGAGGTGACGTTGATGCTCGGCTCATTGGTGAACAGATGGGTGTAACCGAAGTTGAACTCGGTCTTCTCCGACGGGGTCCAGCCGAGGCCAACCGACAGCCACTTGCGGGTCACGTCCGGCACGCGCACGTCGCGGTGCTCGATGCTGGTCGGCGACTCGTCATAGGCCACACCGCCACGCAGGGTGATGGTGTCGGACAGCTTGTACTCGGTACCGAGCGAAGCAAAGGTGGTGTCGTTGTAGTGGAAGCCCAGGGTGTTGTCCGGCTGGTTCGAGGCGAAGTCGACGGTGACTTCATCGAACGCGGTCTTCCATGCGGTGCGCGACACGTCGCCCATCACGGTCCAACGATCGTTGACGCGGTGGGTGACGCTCATCGAGAACGACGCCGGCAGGGTCACCGTGGCCTTGCCCGAGGTGTCCACGAACAGGCCGCTGCCCGGCTGGCCGAGGGCAACCGAGACATTCTGCGGAACGGTGAAGTTGGCCTTGCCGCCGGTGATCTTGTGCTCGACCTTGGAGCGGTACGTGAAGGCGATGTTGGTGTCTTCAGTCGGGCTCAAGGTGGTGCCGAGCAGGTAACCGACGGCATTGTTGTCGCCTTCGATGGTGACGAAGCCATCAGCGCTGCCCGGCGAGAAACCACCGGCGGCGGCGGCCTGGCCTGCTGCAGCAGCGGCGGCGGCGATCTGTGCCGGGGTGCGGCCAGCGGCAGCTGCGGCTGCGGCGGCACGCTGCTGGGCGGCACCGTTGACCACGGCGCCCATGTCCAGCGCGTTGGACAGTTCGATGGTCAGGTGCTCAACGAACACCGAGGCGCCGAACGACACATACGGGTTGACGTCGTAAGAGAACGCGGCGCCCAGGTCGATGGCCTTCAGGTCGGTGGTCACGCCGCTGTAGCGGCCCACCCAGTTCTTGTCGTAGTCGGTCTTGAAGCCGAACGGTGCAGTCAGCGACAGGCCGAAATGCATGTTGTCGTTCTCACCGAACGGCAGGTGGAAATACGCAGCCGGGACCGGCGCGATCATGCCGGCGTCGCCGCCGTTGCCACCGGTGATCTCGGTGCCGGTACCCGGGCCACCCGGGCCGGAGTTACGGCCAGAGGCCTTGGTGAAATCCGCGGAGAAGCTGATGGCACTCAGGTCAGCCTGGAACTGGCGACCGTCGAGCAGGCGCATCGAGGCCGGGTTGGTGGCGACAACCGAAGCGTCGTCCCATGCGCTGGTGGAACCAGCAAAAGCGCGGCCGAGGCCCTTGGCGCTGTTTTCCTTCAGCTGGAAGGCAGCAGCATCGGCGTGGCTGAAAGCCAGGGCGCCGGCGATGCCGACAGCAAGGGCAGTTACGCGAGCAATAGCAGAAGCGGTCATAGTGGAAGCTCTCTCCGTAAACGGTAATGGTCGTTTTGCGCCTGCACTCCCAAGCAGCAAGCTACTTGACAGTGCGCCGGAGTCCCCTCCCGACATACGACGCCGTATGCAGTATCACCCACGCTCGTTAACTAAACAATAACGACGTAAGACATATTCCCAGCCCGCACCGGGCAGTCCCGGGTTAGGCTTCCGCACTCATGTTCGTCTCCATTCCTTCCAGAAATAAGTCAGGCCTGCGCTGGGCGGTGCCCTTGCTGTGCCTGACCTTGCTGGCCGCCTTCCTCTGGTCAATCTCACGGCCGGATGAGGCGCGACGCTCGTTGTGGCTGGACTGGGGTGCACTGGCCACCGGCCTGGGCAGCGGCCAGGACTGGTGGGCGGCATTACGCGACGGCAGCGTATTAAGGTTGTTCACCGCGCTGTTCCTGCATGCCGATTGGTCACATCTGCTCGGCAACCTGGTGTTCCTGCTGATCTTCGGCCTGCCCGCAGAACGCGTACTGGGGCCGTGGCGCCTGCTGCTGCTGTTCCTGTTTGGCGGCGCCATCGCCAACCTCGCCGCGCTGTATGTGATCGGCTCACCGGAGCGCACCATCATCGGTGCAAGCGGCGCGGTGTCGGCACTGATGGGCGCGTATCTGACCCTGTTCCCAAGCGCCAAGCTGGGCGTGGTGCTACCACTGGGTTTGTTCCTGGAATTCGTGCGTGCGCCGGCGTTCCTGCTGATCGGCGTGTGGGCAGCCCTGCAGGTGGTGTTCGCCTATATCGGCCCCAGCTTCGGCATGGTGGCCTGGTCGGCACATGTAGCCGGCTTTCTGTTTGGCGTGGCTTACGGGCTGTATGTGCGTGCGGCGATCGCCCGGCGCCTGCGCAAGCGCAAGGGCTTCTAGCCCTGCCTGTTCTTTTTGTGGGAGCGGCGTAAGCGGCGAAGCCCGCGATCCATCAGATCGCGGGTGGGCCGTGCCTTGGGTAGAGCCGAACCATGTTCGGCAGGGGCCTTACCGGTGAAGCCCCTGCCGAGCATGGCTCGGCAATACCGCTGGGAAAGCCCCTTGCCGAGCATGGCTCGGCACTACCGCTGGGAAAGCCCCCTGCCGAGCATGGCTCGGCACTACAGAGGCTTCTCTTCCGCTGCAGGCTTTTCCTGGGCTTCCGGCTTCGCGGCCTCCGCCGGTGCAACAGGCTTCGCTTCTGCAGCTGGCTTCGCCTTTGCCGCCGCTGCAGCCTGCGCTGCCGCTACCGAGCCGGGGTGCTTGAGCTCCTGCAGGGCGGACTGGATCGGGGCATCGCCCGGCAACACCACGCCGGCCTTGCTGCCCACCGCTTCGTCATCACCACGCAGATGGCCGGGCAGCTTGGCCTCGCTGTAGTCGCTCAGGCTGGCCGGCAGGTCGTTGACCGCGTCGGCCGGATCCGGCGTCAGTTCCACGTCAGGCAGGATGCCGGTGGCCTGGATCGAGCGCCCGCTCGGGGTGTAGTAGCGCGCGGTGGTCAGCTTGACCGAGTCGCCGTTGTCCAGCGGCAGCACGGTCTGCACCGAGCCCTTGCCGAAGGTGCGGCTGCCGACCACGCGGGCACGACCGTTGTCACGCAGGGCGCCGGCCAACACTTCCGAAGCACTGGCCGAGCCAGCGTCGGCCAGCACCACCATCGGTGCGCCCTTGAGCAGGTCGCCCGGGGTGGCGTCGAACCTGGCATCACTGATCGAGATGCGGCCGCGGGTACTGACGATGCCGCCCCTCTCCAGCAGGTCATCCGCTACCTGCACGGCAGCAGTGAGCAGGCCGCCCGGATTGCTGCGCAGGTCCAGCACCAGACCCTTCAACTTGCCACCGGCCTGCGCCTGCAGCTGGTTCAACTGCTTCTGGAAGTCGGCACCGGTATCGGCCTGGAAGGTGCTGATGCGGATATAGCCATAGCCCGGCTCCAGCATCTTGCTGCGCACGCTGGTGACGCGGATGGTCTCGCGCATCACGGTGACATCGAAAGGCTTCTGTTCGCCGCGGGCGATGGTCAGCACCACGCTGCTGCCGGCCTTGCCGCGCAGCGGTTCGCTGGCATCGATGGCGTTGATCGGGGTGCCGTCGATGGCCACGATCAGGTCGCCGGCCTTCAGCCCGGCACGCGCGGCCGGGGTGTCGTCGATCGGCGACACCACCTTCAAGGTGTTGTCCTGCTGCAGTACCTCCACGCCGATGCCTTCGTAGGCACCATTGGTCTGCTCGTCGAAGGCCTCGGCATCTTCCTTGTCGAAGTAGGTACTGTGCGGATCCAGCTCCAGCAACAGGCCGCGCACGGCGGACTGCATCAGCTTCTTGTCATCCACCGGATCAACGTAGGCCGCACGCACGGCGTTGTAGACACCGACGAAGCGGCGGATCTCGTCCAGGGGTACGCGTGAGGTGACCGATTCCTTGGCATCGGGATCGTCCGCCTTGGACACCTTGTCCGGGGCGCTCTGGGCCAATGCAACAGCCGGTGACAGGGCCAACAGCAGGGCAGCAGCAAGACGGGCTACACGCATGAACCACTCCATGAGATTACGGATGCGCAATAACCGCGCTGGACCCGATTATGCGCGAAGCCCGGCTAAATTCTTGTTGAATCGACGCAGCCCGCTGCGCCAGCACTCAGCGGGCGTTACTGCCGCTGCAGCCAGGTCGAGGGATCCACCGGCTGGCCGTTGCGGCGCAGTTCAAAATACAGCGCGGTCACACCCTGGCCACCGGAGTTGCCGACCTTCGCCACCGCATCGCCACGCTTGATGCTGGCGCCGGCGTCCTTCAGCAGGGTGTCGTTATGCGCGTACAGGCTCATGTAACCGTTGCCGTGATCGACGATCAGGATCATGCCGTAGCCGGTCATCCAGTCGGAGAACACCACCGTGCCATCGGCCACGGCGGTTACCGTGCTGCCGGCCGGTGCACCGATCAGCACGCCGGCGCTGTTGCGGCCATCCGGCAGACGGCCGCCATAGCGTGCCAGCAGGTTGCCCGACAACGGCCAACCCAGGCCGCCAACCCGCGGTGCCGGCGCGTTGGCGACCACCCGCGGTGGCACCTTGCCCGGCGTTGAACGGGCCGGGCTGCGGGTGGAGCCGTTGTTGTTGGCAGCGGCTGCCTGCCGCGCCTGTTCGGCAGCGCGACGGGCGGCCGCGCGGCGCTCGGCTTCGGCGCGGGCAGCCGCGGCACGCAGGCTGGCCAGCACCTGCTCCAGCGCGCGCGCGTCCTTGCCCAAGGCTTTCTCGCGCTCGCTACGATCCTGATAGCGGGTATCCAGTTCGCTCAGCACGCTGGCGCGCTGGCGGCGGTCCTGGGCCAGCGCTGCGGCCTGCTGGCGTTGCTGTTCGCGGGCCTGTTCCAGTTCCTTGCTGCGCGCGACGATCTGCTTCTCGGTGCTGGTCAGCGCCTGCAGGTCGGTGGTCAGGGCGGTGATTGCCCTGGCGCGCTCGCGCTGCAGGTAGCGGTGGTAGGCCAATTCGCGATTGGCTTCGGCCACGCTGTCCTGCGACAGCAGCAGCTTCAATGGCGCGTGGTTGCCCAGCTGGTAGGCGCCTCGCAGCAGCGTTGCCAGTTGCTGGCGCTGCTGGGCCAGGCCGCTTTCCAGCGTGGTCCGGCGCTGCTGCAGGGCCACCAATGACTGTTGCTCGCGCTGCACCGCCGCCTCGGCCTCGGCCACCGCGCGGCCGCTGCGGGCGACCTTCTGGTCGGCCTCGCGCAGGCGCTGGCTGGCTTCACCGCGCTGCCCTTCCAGCTGGCGCCGTTCCTGCGAAACACTCCTGATCTCACCACGCAGCTGCTGCAGCTTCTTCTCGGTATCGCGCGAGCTGTTCTGCGCCGATAATGAACCAGCCAACAGCGCGCCCAGCATCAACAGGCAAGCACCGCACCATGGCGACAGGGCCGCAGGTCGTCGGGAACGGGGCTGGTGACTGGGCTGGCGCAAAGAGGTTCCAGTGACTTCAGGCAGATGCGGATTGTACCCAAGCGTGGTGCCATGCCGCCCAGTCCATCGGCATTTCCACAGTGGAGATCTCATGAAACGTCTATTTCTACTTCTGCTGCTGAGCGCGAATGCCCCATTGGCGCTGGCCGCCGACGACATCAGCAAGGTCAATGGCAGCATCCAGACCCAGGCCGGCAACACCTATGGCGACCTGGAAACCGTCAATGGCAGCATCCAGCTGGCTTCTGGTGTGCAGGCCAACAGCGTCGAGACCGTCAACGGCAGCGTGCGCACCGAAGACAATGTGCAGGCGCACAGCATCGAAACCGTCAACGGCGGGATCCACGGCGGCCGCAACCTGGTGCTCACCCACGGCCTGGATACGGTGAACGGCGGCATCTATGTGGATCGCGGCAGCCGCATCGGCGGCAATATCGAAACCGTCAACGGCAGCATCGGCCTGGTCGCCGTGCAGCTCGGTGGCGACATCGAAACCGTCAACGGCGACATCACCGTTGGCATTGATTCAGTTGTCAAAGGCGGCATCAAGGTCAATCGTCCCTCGTTCGGCATCTCGCTGACCGCGCCGCGCAAGCCGCGGATCGTCATCGGCCCGAACGCGGTGGTCGAAGGCTCGCTGGTGTTCGAACGTGAGGTCGTGCTGCTGGTGCACGACTCGGCGAAGATCGGTCCTGTGACCGGGGCCACGCCACAACGTTTCGATAGCGAAACCGCGCCACGCTGAACGCGCATTGCAGGCCAATCCTGCCTAGAATCCGGGTTCGATCTTGCAACCCGGAGTTCTCATGCATCGCAAACTGTTGTTGTGCCTGGCCGCGACCGCGGCCCTGGCCGCCTGCAAGCAGGAGGCCCCGGCACCGGCCTCTTCCGCGCCGGCCCCTGCACCGCCGCCGGCCCACACCTTTGCCGGTGGCATCAATGCCGCCGACTTCGGCGAGCTGGTGAAGACCCTGGCCTCGGATGAATTCGAAGGCCGCGCCCCGGGCAGCAACGGCGAAGAACTGACGGTCAACTACATCCGCGACCAGATGCAGCGCATCGGCCTGCAACCGGGCAACGGCGACAGCTGGTTCCAAGAAGTGCCGATGACCGAAACCACGGCAGATCCGGGCACCGTGCTGAAGATCCAGCAGGGCGGCGCCAACCGTGACCTGGTGTTCGGCACCGACATGGTGATCGGCACCCGCAGCGGCCAGCCGGAAATCAAGATCGACAACAGCGAACTGGTCTTCGTAGGCTACGGCGTGGATGCCCCCGAGCAGAACTGGAACGACTACACCGGCCAGGATTGGAAGGGCAAGACGGTGGTGATGTTCGTCAACGACCCGGGCTTCCACACCGACGATGCCAAGTTGTTCGATGGCAAGCGCATGACCTATTACGGGCGCTGGACCTACAAGTTCGAGGAAGCCGCACGCAAGGGCGCTGCCGCCGCGCTGATCGTGCACGACAGCGCCGGCGCTTCCTATGGCTGGGATGTGGTGAAGAACTCCTGGGGTGGTGCCCAGTACGACCTGCCCGCCGCCGAAGACAGCCAGCCGCGCCTGCAGGCACAGGGCTGGCTCAGCGCCGAAGCCGCGCGCAAGCTGTTCGCCGATGCCGGGCTGGACCTGGACAAGGCCTACAAGGACGCCAGCAAGCGCGGCTTCAAGCCGGCACCGCTGAATGCCAGCCTGTCGCTGGACCTGAAGAGCACCATCGCGCAGAAGAAGTCGCGCAACGTGGTCGGCGTACTGCCGGGCAGCAAGCGCGCAGACGAAGCCGTGCTGTACATGGCGCACTGGGATCACCTGGGCAAGCACGAAGGCGAGGAAGGCGACAACATCTACAACGGCGCGGTCGACAACGCGACCGGCGTGGCCGGCATTCTTGAAGTGGCCGATGCGATGGCGCACCAGCAGACCCCGCCGGAGCGCTCGGTGGTGTTCCTGGCGGTGACCCTGGAGGAATCCGGCCTGCTCGGTTCGCAGTACTACGTGAACCACCCGACCTTCCCACTGGACAAGATTGCCGGCGTGATCAACATCGATGCGATGTCGGTCAATGGCCGTGCGCGTGACCTCACCGTCACGGGCTTTGGCAGCTCCGAGCTGGAAGACCTGCTCAAGCCGCTGGCCGCCAAGCAGGGCCGTACCCTGCATGCGGAAAGCTCGGTGCAGAGCGGCTTCTACTTCCGCTCCGATCACTTCAACTTCGCCAAGGCCGGCGTGCCTGCGCTGTATGCCGATGGCGGCGAAGACCTGATCGACGGCGGCGTCGAGGCTGGCAAGCGTGCTGCCGAAGCCTATGGCAAGGACCGTTACCACGGCCCGAAGGACGAGTACGATCCGGCCACCTGGAAGCTCGACGGCATCGTCGAAGACCTGGAACTGCTATACGGCGTTGGCCAGCAGCTGGCCGGCGGCGATGCCTGGCCGAACTGGTATGAAGGCAACCCGTTCAAGGCCAACCGCGACGCGATGATGAAGAACAAGGACAGCAACGCGGCCAAGTAAGCCGCTGCTGATCGCGAGAGAACGGCGCCTTTGGGCGCCGTTCTTTTTTGTGTTGATACCTGTAAGGCGCTACGCACCAATCAGCAGCAGACACGTTGATGCAGAGCCGCTAACGTCAGCACTTCACCGCCAACCCGCAGGTCGCTTGAAATGCTGCACCACGTTTCCTTCCCGGTACGCGACCTCGCCCTGGGCGGCGCGTTCTACGATGCCGCGCTGGGCGCGCTGGGTTTCTGCCGTGTATTCGAGGACGACACCGCCATCGGCTATGGACTGGTCGACGATGAAGATCTGTTCTGCCTGAAGCTGCGCGATGACGCCAGCGCTGCAAGTGCGGGTTTTCATCTGGCCTTCGCCGCGCCGGATCGTCCCGCGGTTGATCGCTTCCATGCGAGCGCGCTTGCCATCGGTGGCAGCGACAACGGTGCGCCGGGCCTGCGCCCGGACTATGGGCCGCTGTACTACGCAGCGTTTCTGATCGACCCGGACGGGCACCGCATCGAAGCCGTCATCAACCGCTGAGTGGCGTAGCCCGGGTAAGCGCAGCGCACCCGGGCTACGGCACGTGCCGCTTACGCAGCCGGCGAAACCACACGCGCCATGCGCGCCTTGCGCACACCCGCCACCGCGAACACCACCAGGCCAGCCCAGATCAGGCAGAAGCCGACCAGCTGACTGGCATTGAAGGCTTCACGGAACACCAGCACACCGACCAGGAACTGCAGGGTCGGCGCGATGTACTGCAGCAGGCCGACCACGGTCAGCGGCACCCGCCGCACGCCGAAGGCGAAGGCAATCAGCGGGATCGCGCTGACCGCGCCGGCCAGCACCAGCAGCACGTCGTTGCCAACGCCCCAACCGGAAATGAAACCGCCGCCATGGCCGGCCTCGGCCCAGATCACATAAGCCAGCGCCGGTGCGACCATGAACAGGCTTTCCACACCCAGCCCGCTCACCGCATCGACAACCACCAGCTTGCGCAGCAGGCCATACAGGCCAAAGGTGATGGACAGGCCAATCGCGATCCACGGCGGACGGCCGCTCTGCCAGGTCAGCCAGGCCACGCCCAGCGCCGCCAGCGCTACCGCCAGCCATTGCAGCTTGCCCAGGCGCTCGCCCAGCACCACTACGCCAAGCAGCACGCTCAGCAGCGGGTTGATGAAATAGCCCAGGCTGGTTTCCACCACGTGGCCGGCGTTTACCGCCCAGATGTACAGGCTCCAGTTGAGCGCGATCAGCAGGCTGGACAGGCCCAGCAACCAGAACCGCCGCGGCGTTGCCCATACCTCGGTCAACCAGCCCCAGCCGCGCATGATGCCCAGGCCACCGACCAGCAGCACCGCACTCCAGACGATGCGGTGGGCAATGATCAGGAACGAGGGCACCTCCTTGAGCAGGTGCCAGTACAGCGGGAACAGGCCCCAGATGACGAAGGCCAGGGTGGTGGCCCAGAGGCCGTTGCGGGTTTCGCTGTTGCTGTTCATGCGCGACGCAGCCTTGCAAGGGTGATGACCACGACGCCGGCCAGGATCACCGCCATCGCGCCAAGATCGGAAATGCTGAAACGCTCATGCGCGATCCACGCGCCCAGCGCCACGGCAATCACCGGATTGACGTAGGCATAGCTGCTGGCCAGCACCGGGCGCACGTTGTGCAGCAGCCACACGTAGGCGGTAAAGGCGATGATCGAGCCGAATACGGTCAGGTAGCTCACCGACAACAGACCCTGCAGGTTGGGTAGCGCGCTGATGCGTTCACCGCGCAGCAGGCCAACACTGATCAGCACCACGCCACCACACAGCATCTGCCCGGCGGCCGTCATGAACGGCGATGGCAGGTCGCGGCCGCGCGACCAGATCGAGCCACCGGCCCAGCCCAGCGGCGCGATCAGCAACAAAATCAGCCCGGTCGGCGTCGCGGTCAGGCTGCTGCCGGCGTTGAGCCAGACCACGCCGACGAAACCAATGGCGATGCCCAGCCACTCGCCAAGCGTGGCCTTCTCGCCACGGATGGCGGAGAACAGCGCCATCCACAACGGAACCGAGGCCACCGCCACCGCGGCCAGACCGGATGACACATCGCGCTCGGCCAGCACCACCATGCCATTGCCGAGGAACAGCAGGCACACCCCCATCACCGCCACCGTCTTCCACTGCGCGCGGGTCGGCGCGGCGACACCCCGCCAGCGCAGGAAGGCATAGAGCAGGCTGCCGGCGAGCAGGAAGCGCGTGCCGGAGATCACCGTCAGCGGCGGCAGCCCGCTTTCCAGCGCGAGATGAATGCCGAGATAGGTCGACCCCCACACCACGTAGACCAGGAACAAGGCCAAAACGACAAGGCCACCCCTGGGAGGAGCAGCCGGCGTGGATACGGGGGAGGACATGAGGCGGTGCCACCATTCGGGGGAAGGTGAATTCTAGGGCACAGCGGCGCCGAGATCAGTCTGAAAAACAGCATGCTGTATTCGTTTGGCAAGCTACCTACATCATCCATACACGCACTGCGGTAGCGTGGAGGCAAGCACAACGTCACCACGGCGTGCGTCGTCCGGCCCTTGGCCATCAAGCGAGGACAGCTCCTGCATGAACACCGTCACCGCCAGCGCACCGGCAGCCTCCGACCGCGCCGCCCTGCGCCGCTCCATCTCCAATACCTTGAAGGGCTCGGCCGGCAATCTGGTCGAGTGGTACGACGTCTATGTGTACTCGGTGTTCGCGGTGTACTTCGAGTCGCAGTTCTTCTCGGCCGCCGACAAGAACTCCACCATCTACGTGTGGGCGATCTTCGCGGCAACCTTCCTGATGCGGCCGATCGGCGCCTGGTACTTCGGCCGTTTCGCCGACCGCTATGGCCGCCGCCGCGCACTGACGGTTTCAGTGACGGTGATGGCGGCCTGCTCGTTCCTGATCGCGATCACCCCGACCGCCGCGCAGATCGGTGGCGCGGCGGCGCTGATCCTGTTGTTCGCGCGGCTGGCACAGGGTTTCGCCACCGGTGGCGAGTACGGCACCAGCGCCACCTACATGTCCGAAGCGGCGATCCCCGGCCGGCGCGGCTTCCTGTCCTCGTTCCACTACGTCACCCTGGTTGGCGGCCACGTACTGGCGCAGCTGACCCTGCTCGGCATGTTGCTGCTGTGGGACAAGCCCGAGATCTCCGCCTGGGGTTGGCGCATCGCCTTCGGCATCGGCGGCATCGCCGCCATCGTGGTGTTCTGGTTGCGCCGGAGCATGGACGAATCACTGACCTCCGATTCCATCGAAGCCGCGAAGGATGGCCGCGCCAAGGCATCCGGCTCGATGTACGAACTGTTCGTACACCAGTGGCGGCCGTTGCTGTTGTGCTTCCTGATCACCGCAGGTGGCACGGTTGCCTTCTACACCTACTCGGTGAACGGGCCGAAGATGATCCAGAGCGCGTTTGCGGGTAACGACGTAATGACCGGGACCGTGATCAACCTCGGTGTGCTGACCTTTTTGATGCTGCTGCAGCCGGTCGGCGGCTGGCTGTCGGACATCGTCGGGCGCAAGAGCCTGCTGGTGTTCTTCGGCGTCGGCGGCGTGCTCTATAGCTGGTACATGATCACCCAGCTTCCGCAGCAGCATGATCCGCTGATGGCCTTCCTGGTACTGGCAGTCGGCTTCGTCATCCTCACCGGCTACACCTCGATCAACGCAGTGGTGAAGGCCGAGCTGTTCCCCACGCATGTGCGTGCGCTGGGCGTTGGCTTTGGTTATGCGATGGCCAATTCACTGTTTGGTGGCACGGCACCGCTGCTCTATCAGGGCGCGCTGAAGACCGGGCATGTGGATACGTTCGCCATCTATGTCACCGCGGTGATTGCGGTGTCGCTGGTGGTGTATGTGTTCTTCCTGAAGAACAAGGGGCCGAACTGGTTGGATGGTACGCGACGGTAAAGGCTTGGGCTTGGGCTTGGGCTTGGGCTTGGGCTTGGGCTTTGGATTTGGCCCTGCTCTTATGCCGTCATTCCCGCGCAGGCGGGGTATTCAACCGACGAATGTCGGGTCATCGCTCTATGCCTTTGCATTTGCCTTTTGCATTTGCCTTTTGCATTTGCCCTTTTCCCTGCCTTCGTCCTGCCAAATGCAAACAGCAAAAGCCAGAGCGATTCCCGCCTTCGCGGGAATGACGACATAAAAGCAAAAGCGAACAGCGAAGAGCAAAAAGCAAAAGCCGGCGGACTCAGTCCGCCGGTCCTCTCATCACTCAGCGCCGGGCAACATCATTCAACGCCGAGCAGCATCACTCGCTTCACGTGCAGCCTCGAACTCCGCCCCCTTCTGCCACGTCGGCCACTTCCGGCTGTTGGCCAGCTCCAACCCCATGTCGTAGACCAACAAGGTGTCGGCAGCCAAACCACGCGCGTCCCACTGCGGCGACCACGCGTCGCAGGCCTGGTGGTAGCACTTGGCAAAATAGGCATCACGCAACGCGCGGCCGGCGGCAACGCCGCCGTCCAGCTTGTCCAGGCCGGCGCCGACGGTGATCGCCGGCACGCCCTTGCGGGCAAACGCGAAGTGATCGGCGCGGTAGAAGAAGCCAGCCTCCAGGTTCGGATCCGGCGACCAACGACGGCCACGTGCCTGGGCAACGCGCTGCACATCGTCTTCCAGCGAAACCCGGCCATTGCCCCAGGTCGCGATGTCAGCGGTTTCGCCGTCCGGGCTGAACATCTCGATGTTCAATACCGCAGCGGTGGTCTCCAGCGGTGCCAGCGGGTGCGCGGCGTAGTAGCTGGCGCCGAGCAGGCCCTTCTCTTCGGCCGTCAACGCGATGAAGTACAGCGAACGCTGCGGGCGCGGGCCGGCGGCGAACACGCGGCCCAGCTCCAGCACCGAGGCCACGCCGGTGGCATTGTCAATGGCGCCGTGGCGCACGGTCTGGCCGCTTGCGTCCGGCTGGCCGATGCCGAAGGCGTCCCAGTGCGCCGAGAAGATCACCGACTCCTGCGGATGGCTGCTGCCTTCCAGCTTGGCCACCACGTTACGGGTGACCACGCGCTCACGCTTGACCCAGAAGCTGGTGGTGAGACTGGCGTCGCCGAGCTCGACAGGACGGAAGTCGGCCTTCATCGCCTTGCGCTTCTCGGTCTCGAAATCGAGGCCAGCGGCGCTGAAGATGCGCTCAGCCAGGGCCCGCTGCATCCAGCCGCGTACCGGCGTATGTGCGGCCAGGGCCTCGTCGTTGCTGCGCTCGATATCGAACAGCGGCGAAGTACCCGACGCCTTCACCGTCGCCCACGGATAGGCGGCCGGTGCGGTCTCGTGCACGATCAGCACGCCCTCGGCGCCGCGGCGTGCGGCTTCTTCGAACTTGTAGGTCCAGCGGCCGTAATAGGTGACCGCCTTGCCGTCGAACGCACCGGGTGCTTCGGTCTCGAAGTCGGCATCGTTGATCAGCACGACGGCGATCTTGCCGCTCAGGTCCAGACCCTTGTAATCGTCCCAATGCCGTTCCGGCGCGGAGATGCCATAGCCGATGAACACCAGCGGCGTGTCCTGCTGGTCGACCACACCGAACGGGCTAAGGCTCTGCAGGGTGATGTCCTCACCGTTGACCAGCGGCACCGACTTGCCGTTCAAGTTCAGGCTGGCCTGTACCGGGCCGTCCACCGTGGCGCGGACCAGCGGCACTTCCTGCACCCAGCTGCCGTCCTTGCCACCGGGCTGCAGGCCGGCCTTCCGGAATTCGTCGACCAGATAGTCCACCGTGCGCTGCTCACCGGCCGAGGCCGGGGCGCGGCCTTCGAACTCGTCCGAGGCGAGGATGCGCACATGCCGCGACAGCGCTTCCGGATCGATGCCACCGCCGGGCAGGTCATTGGCCGCCGAGGCGATGCCGCCGACAAACAGGCAGGAAGACAGCAGCAGGATGCGCATCGGGTTCACGGCAACTACCAACGACAGAATGAATGGCAGATTCTAACCGCCAACGGCCTTGTAGGAGCGGCGTAAGCCGCGAAGCTGATGAAGCAACAGCCACGGCAACAGCACAAAAGCACCCCTCCCCGACCCTCCCCTGCGCTACGCGCAAGGGAGGGAGCGGTAGTGCCGAGCCATGCTCGGCAGGGGGCTTTCCCGCAAAGTCCCTCCGCAGTGCCGGGCCATGCTCGGCACTACCGGAAGTCCGCTCGCTTTCAGCGCTTCTCGCGGTCCAGCCAGCAGGCCAGGCCTTGTGCGTTGAGTTCGATATCCATTGCCAGCACCCGCAGCACTTCAGATGCGTCCAGCGGGCTGCCCTGCAGGCGCAAGCGCGCTACATACAGCGCACCGAGCGCATCCACCAGCAGGCGATGGCGTTCCGGTTCGCCGTTGCAGCGCTGTGCGATCGCCACCATCGCGTCGATCTGCTCGTGCAGTTCCTGCGCCAATCGCGCCGTGCCTTCGACCCGGCCGTAATGGGTCAGGTACATGCCTTCCGGCGCTTCCTGCATCAAGCGCAGGATCGAGGCATGCATTGCCTCCGGCTCGAACTGCACCGGTGAGGAGGTGGGAATGATGAACGCACCGCCAGCATGATCCAGCTCGCGATACGACAGGCCAAACGTGTCGCCGGTGAACCAGCTGCGACTGGCCGCATCCCACACGCAGAAGTGATGCCGTGCATGTCCCGGCGTGTCCACGCAGACCAGCTCGCGACCCGCCAACGAAACCCGATGCCCATCCTCGGCAACCACCACGCGCTCGGCCGGCACCGGCACGATCTGGCCGTAGCTGCGCGCGATCTCGGCTTCGCCATACACCGCTGTTGCGCCGGCGATCAGCCGGGTCGGATCGATCATGTGCTGGGCACCTCGCGGGTGCACGACCAACCGCGCATTGGGCAGCTGCTGCATCAGCGCACCGGCGCCGCCGGCATGATCCAGATGCACATGGGTGACGATCAGCCAGTCGATATCCGCAGGCGTCAGACCCGCCTGCGCAATGCAGGCCAGCAGATTCGGCAGGGAATGTGTGGTACCGCAATCGACGAACGCGCCACGTCCGTCCTGCACGATCAGGTAGGCCGCATCGAAGTGATCGCGCTGGAACGCGGTATCGATGGTGTGGATGCCATGGGCAAGAGACATGCGGCAACTCCGGCAGAAACTGGCTTCGATCCTGCCAGCCGCCCTGCCCGCACTCAACCCGGACTTTTGTCGCAGCCGCGTCGGCTCAGTGCTGCAGTACGCGCGGGCGCAGCAGCAAAGCCAGCACCATCACCGCCAGGAAGCCACCGTAGGCATACAACACGGCGAGGATCTGCTTCCACAGGCCTTCGGCCACCTCGGTTGCGCCCACGTGGTAACCCCACAACATGAAGCCGATGCTGGCCGCGAGGGCCAGCACCAGCATCGATGCATCAAACACGCTGCGCCGGCGATTGCGCGGCTGGCGCGGAAACCACCAGTACAGCGCTCCCATCACGCAGAACCAGGGGAGAAACAACAACAACGACAACCAGGCCACCGACGTGCTCCTCCGCAGGTGATTACTCCTTCGCTGCAGCCTCGCGCAGTTCGCGCAACGCCGCCAGCACCGGCTCCACTTCCACTTCGACCTTGAACAGCTCGCTCTGCAGCGCATCGCCCTGCTCGGCCTGCTTGAGCACGGCGATCAGCTGGCCGGCATCGCGCGGTGAATCGAAGCCTTCGCTCTGGATCAGCAGCGTGCCTTCGCCATCGAGCAGCTTGAAATAGAAGCGGCCATCCTTCTCGCGGTACTGCTTGAACAGCGGCAGCGCCGCCTTGGCAGCGACCGCCGCCTTGGGCTTGTCACCGGCTGCAGACAGGTCACGCAGGCCAACGGCGTGGCGCAGCTCCTTCAACAGCGGGATGGCGAACTGCTCGCGCAGCTGCTGCCCACGCTTGCGCAGGATGGCTTCGATCTTCTCAGGCTCGGCCATCAAGGCGTTGTAGCGCTCGCGCAGCGGCGACAGCTCGGCGTCGATGCGTTCGAACAGCTGCTGCTTGGCATCGCCCCAGCTGATGCCCTCGGCAAAGGCCTTGGCAAAGGCTGCGGTCTGCTCCGGGCTGGCGAAGGCCTGGTACATCTGGAACAGCGCCGAGCCCTCGGTGTCCTTGGGCTCGCCCGGCAGGCGCGAGTCGGTGAGAATGGAGAACACCAGCTTCTTCAGCTCCTCGCGCGGCACGAACAGCGGGATGGTGTTGCTATAGCTCTTGCTCATCTTGCGACCGTCCAGGCCAGCCAGGGTGGCCACCTGTTCGTCGATGATCACTTCCGGCAGGGCGAAGTATTCCTTGCCATAGACGTGGTTGAAGCGCTGGGCGAAATCGCGCGCCATCTCGATGTGCTGGATCTGGTCACGACCCACCGGCACCTTGTTGGCGTTGAAGATCAGGATGTCGGCGGCCATCAGCACCGGGTACATGAACAGGCCGGCGCTGACGCCTGCATCGTCGTCGAGCTGTTCCTCGCGGTTCTTGTCCACCGCCGCCTTGTAGGCATGGGCGCGGTTGAGGATGCCCTTACTGGCGACCACGGTGAGGAACCACATCAGCTCGGTGGTTTCCGGGATGTCGCTCTGCCGGTAGAACCACACCTTGTCCGGGTCCAGGCCGCAGGCCAGCCAGCTGGCGGCGATCTCCAGGGTCGAACGCTGGGTGCGCTCGGGCTCCTGCGCCTTGATCAGGCTGTGCAGGTCGGCCAGGAAGAAGAAGCTCTCGATATCCGAGGCCTGGCTGGCGGCAATGGCCGGGCGGATCGCGCCGACGTAGTTGCCGAGATGGGGAGTGCCGGAGGGGGTGATGCCGGTGAGGACGCGGGTAGTCATGTAAACCAAGCTGACGAGCGGATGAACCGGGCCAGTGTAACCGCCCCAGCCTGTCCCCGCCCTCAACCCCGTTGCCCGCGCCCGGCCGTTTCATGCCACGTACCCCGCCAAGGAGCCTGCCATGTACCGTTTTCTAGCCAGTGTGTTGTCGGTTGTCGCGCTATGCGGGTTCAGCCCGGTACGGCCGGCGGATGAGAGCCCGGTGCTGCTGTCGGTGATCGACCGCGACGACGGGCAGGAGCTGGACCTGCATCCGCACCGGGGCCAGCAATGGGTGGCCGGCAACCCCGGCCACCGCTACAGCGTGCGCATGCAGAACCGCAGCGGCCAGCGTGTGCTGGTGGTGCTGTCGGTGGACGGGGTCAATGCCATTACCGGCCAGACCGCCTCACCCAGCCAGTCCGGCTATGTGCTGGAGCCGTGGCAAAGCAGTGAGATCACCGGCTGGCGCAAATCCAATGCCGAGGTGGCGCAGTTCGTGTTCACCAGCTCCAGCGACAGCTACGCCAGCCGCACCGGCCGCCCGGCCAATGTCGGGGTGATCGGCATCGCCGTGTTCAACGAGGCCCGCCGGCCGGTGTATGACGTGCGCCCACTGCCGATGCCGCGGCCGCGGCCGATGCCACAGTACGAGGACCGTGCCGAGGCCAGTGCGAGCGCAAATTCCAGCGGGCGGGCGGCTGAAGCCGCTGCACCCAGTGCGATGGCCAAGAGTGAATCGCGGCAGCGGCTGGGCACCGGTCACGGTGAGCGTGAGTGGTCGAGCTCGTCGCTGACCAGCTTCGAGCGTGCAAGCCGTAATCCGGTACAGGTCAGCGAGGTGCGTTATGACTCGCGGCAACGGCTGGTGGCGATGGGCATCCTGCCGCGCGGCTATCGTCACGTGGACAACTCGCCACAGGCGTTCCCCAGCGGTTTCGTGCCGGATCCACCGGCGCGTGGGCGCTAAGTTGCTTGCCTGCCGCTGATTTGTGGGAGCGGCGTAAGCCGCGAAGCTGATCAAGCCCCATCTCTCAGCAACTGTGTCATCTGATGATGCCCCTGCTTCGCGGCTTACGCCGCTCCCACAAAAGCAAAAGCGAAACCGATGCCAGAGGACTGGCATCGGTTTCTGATTGAGGCGGACGACTTCCCTCAGTCACCCGGCATCAGTGGTAATCGGGGTAGTCCTTGTGCAGCGCCTTCTGGAAGTCGCGCACTTCAGTTTCGGCGCGGTCCTTGGCCCAGCCATAGCGTTCCTGCAGGCGACCTGCCAGGTATTCGGCGTTGCCTTCAGCCACCTTCATGTCATCGTCGGTGATGTCGCCCCACTTGGCCTGTACCTTGCCCTTGAGCTGGGTCCACTTGCCGGAAATGATGTCTTTGTTCATTACGCTGCTCCTTCGGGGGATACGCGGTTGATTCGCGTGGGACCACCTTCACCGAAGCGCTGTTGGCATCAGGTCCATGTTTCGTTGTGTACTGCTGACCTTGGTGAACATCGCTTCAGCCAGCGGACCACGCGCATGAAAAAGGCCGGCATTGCCGGCCTCCTTCATTCATCTGCAGGACCCTGCCGGATCAATGACCCTTGGCAGCATCCTCCACCTTTTCACCAGCCTTCTGCACGTCCTTGCCTGCACCGGCAACGGTATTGCAACCAGCCAGCACCGCGACCGAGAACAGCGACAACATCATCAGGGCAACCAAACGCTTCATGTGTTTCTCCTGTGGTGGTTCCATCGGTGCGGTCCACAACGGACCGCGTGTTCATCAGCACTTGCCGTCTTTGCAATCCTGCGCCTTGTCTTCGACCTTTTCACCGGCCTTCTGCATGTCCTTGCCTGCGCCCGCCACGGTATTGCAGCCGCTGAGCATGCCAACCGAGAACGCGCCCACCAGGGCCAACATCAACAGTCGCTTCATCATTCGTCTCCTCCTCCCTTTCAAGGCAGATGCCGTGGCCGGTGACCGGCGGCAGGCACTTCGTGTGTGAAGACGAATCTGGCGGCTCGGCCGTGTGCTCCGCGTGAAGTCGCGCAGCACACGTTCAGTGATGTCGGCCGATTGTTAATCGCGCATCAGCGTGGATTTGCCGAACAGGCTCTCCACCAGGTCCACCGCAAGTTCGGCGGTGCGGTTCTGGTGGTCGAGCAAGGGGTTCAGCTCGACGATGTCCAGCGAGCCCATCAAACCGGTGTCGGCAATCATCTCCATCACCAGCTGCGCCTCGCGGTAATTGACGCCGCCCGGAACCGTGGTGCCCACGCCCGGCGCGATGCTGGGGTCGAGGAAATCCACGTCGAAACTGACATGCAGGTGGGTATTGGCATCGATGCCATGCAGCGCGGCTTCCATCGTCCGCTTCATTCCTGCTTCGTCGATGTAGCGCATGTCGTAGACATCAACGCGGTGCTGCTTGATCAGGCGCTTCTCTTCCGGGTCGACCGAGCGGATGCCGATCTGGTGGACCTGCCACGGTGCGATCGCCGGGGCGCTGCCGCCGAGGTGGGTCAGGCCTTCCGGGCCGAGACCACACAGGCAGGCCACCGGCATGCCGTGGATGTTGCCTGACGGGGTGACATCGGAGGTGTTGAAGTCCGAGTGCGCATCCAGCCACAGCACGCGCAGCTGCTTGTCCTGCTCACGGCACCAGCGCGCGACTGCGGTGATCGATCCAACGCCCAGGCAATGGTCGCCGCCAAGCATGATCGGCATGCGGCCTTCCTTCAGCTCGGCGTAACTCGCCTCCATCAGCGCGTGGTTCCAGGCGACTACTTCGTCGAGGTGACGGTAGCCCTGCACCGGGCCGGTCCATGGATTGCGCGGACCATCGAGGTTGCCGATGTCGCGCACGTCCACGCCGCGTTCGACCAGCGCCTCAGGCAAGCCCGCAATGCGCAGCGCCTCCGGACCCAGCCGCGCACCACGCGCGCCCGCACCCACATCGGTAGGCACGCCAATCAGCGACACCGGACGAAAACCAGCCATACGACCTCCGTTGCAAATGAAATCAGTTTAGCGAGCGGCCGCGCAAAGGCCTTGCGGCAGCGCGGCAAACCAAGGCAGGGCAAGCCTTCTGGCGGCTGCCGAGCAGGTCCGGGCGAGCTTACGCCGCGCATATGTCAGCCGTGCGCAGCCGGCTCAGGCAACGGCTACCTGCGCGGCGATCATGCCGCCGGGCCCTGCGGATCCCAATCGGCGGGCGCGACGATCTTCGGCAGTTCAGGGTCGGCAATGTAGTTGGGCGACATGATCTGCACCCCGGCCGCGTTGAACGCATCCTGGATGTTGGCGTGCAGCGCGCTGAGGATCTCCGCGCGCAGCGGGAACTCAACGATATGCACGCGCAGCACATAGGCAACATAGAAGTCATTGAGCGCGGTCTGCAGCACATAGGCGGCAGGCGCGCTCTGCACATGTGCGGTCTTGCCGGCCGCATCCAGCAGCAAGCGCTGCACCTGCCGCCACGGCGTGTCATAGCCGATGGTGACGCCGGTCTCCAGCCACATACCCGCGGCCTGGGGATCGCGCGAGTAGTTCAGCAATTTGCCACTGAGCACGTGCATGTTGGGAAGACTGACTTCCACCCCGGTCAGGGTGCGGATGCGGGTAGTGAACAAACCAATCTGGATCACCTGCCCCTCGACATCGGCCACCTTGACCAGGTCGCCAATCGACATCGTCCGCGCATAGAGCAGGGTGAAACCCGCCGCTGCCTGGCCGACGATGCTGGAGCCGCCCAGCGAAATCATCACGCCCAGCAGCACGCTCAAGCCCTTGAAGGCGTCGCTGCCCGAGCCGGGCAGATAGGGATAGGCCATCACCAGCGCAAACAGCCAGATACCTCCCACGGTCAGCTTGCGACTGGGCTCGGCCAGTTGGCGGTCGATGCCAAACAACTGGAAGCGTCCGTTCTGCACGCCCCGGAACAACAAGCCGACAATCTGGCTGCACAGCCGCGCCAGCAGAAAAATGACGATCGCGGTGACCAGCCCCGGTATCGCCGCCACGCCTGCCCACAGCCAGGCCTTGGCCTGGGCCGCAACCCAGGCCGTCATCGCCCTGGCCCAGGGCTGGGTGTAATCAAACTGATGGAAGACGTAGCGCAGCCATTCCTCTGCCAGCAACAACACCGCCACCAGCAGCAGCGCGCGCGACAGCCAATCGGCCAGTGCGTTGGCACCATGCAACATCTGCCGGACCGGCGCGCTGCGCAAGGTCCCCGCCCTTCGACCGACCCACGCCAGCATCGCCGCACGTAACCTGCGTGCCGCCCACGCCAGCAACCAGATCAACAGCCCTGCCAGCAGGGTGGCGACAAGACAATGCAGGACGCCACGGAACATACGGCCCGGCGCACGCTCAGCCGCGACGACCGCGTCGTCGAGCCGGCTGCGTACCGCCTCACGCACCTGGCCCAGCGTCTCGCCTTGCGCGGCATCCACATCGGCAGGCGTGATGAGGGTGACCACCTCGCCACCAAGCAGCAGGATCGCGCCATCAGCGGTGTCGTTGAAGGTGACCCTGGGCACGCCGGGCTCATCGACGATGCGCTTGATGTTGAACTCGGTGACCGCTGCACGCTGCGACGGCGAGCGGCCCATGAACGCACTGCGGAAGGTCAGGATGTCGCGGTTGTAGAAACGCACCGTCGCTGCGGAAGCGACGTCGACGGACGCCTCTTCGGTTGCGGCCAATGCCGACGCAGGCGCCAGCAGCAGCGAGACACACAGCGCAAGCAGCACCCATACCGTCAAGGCGAACCGGCGTAGCAGGAACCAGACTTCAAGGTCGCCACGGAACATCTTTCTGCTTCCCCGCAAGAAGAGATGACTGGCCACTGGCGTGCTGCGTCGACCTGCCGCCAACCAGCTTCACTGGCAGCAGCACGGTAGGCCGGCTGCCTGCTTGGGCCATCATCGCACCATGGCAGGCGGATTGCCTGCCATCACGATCTGCGCCCCTTGCCGCTCAGCGGCTGCACCACATGTCGACCGCACTACATCAACGTAGCCCGGGTAAGCGCCGCGCACCCGGGAAGACCGGACTGGCCATCCCTCAAATACTGCGCCAGCCCCCGGGTGCGCTGCGCTTACCCGGGCTACGGCCAGCCATCAATCAATCCCGCGATGTCCGCTGTGGCTTCTTCCTGCCCTTGCCGGCGCCACGCGGCACGGCTTGATATTGGTCAGTACCGACGGCGAAAGACGGGCGGATACTCGCCGCGTGAACACGTCCACTACCAGCCTGCCGCTGTTCAACGCGCCGCACCGGCTGCTGTTCTTCATTGGTGTCTGCAACCTCGGCCTGGCGATGGGCTGGTGGGCGTTGTGGCTGGGCGGGTTGCAGCTGGGCACTCCCCTGCCCGCGCCCGGCTTGCCGCCGGCCTGGCTGCACGGGCTGTGGATGCAATACCTGGTGCTGCCCAGTTTCATCTTCGGCTTTCTGTTGACCGTGTTCCCGCGCTGGATGGGATTGCCAGCACTGCCGCGCTGGCAGTACGCGGGCGTTGGCGGCGGCCTGTTCGGCGCGCAGATCGCGCTGCTTGCGGCCAGCCTCGGCTGGCAGCCGGGAGTGTGGCTGGCCCTGCTGTTGGCGCTGCCGGGTTGGGCGTTCGGCCTGGTCGCACTCGGCCGTTTGCTGCTGCAGGAGAAAGGCCGCACCTGGCATGCGTGGTCCTGCTGGTCCGGCTTGCTGCTGGGCTGGATAGGTCTGCTCTGCTTCGCGATTGCTGCCGCAGGCGGCGATGTCCGCTGGCAGGCACTGAGCGTGTCGATCGGCACCTTCGGACTGTTGCTGCCGATCTACACCAGCGTCGCCCACCGCATGTTCCCGTTCTTCGCCGGCAATGTGGTGCCGGGTTATCAGGCATGGCGGCCACCGCAGTGGCTGGCGACCCTGTGGGCGCTGTGCCTGCTGCACCTGCTCGGCGAAGCGCTGCTGCCACTGGTCATGCTGCTGGCCGATGCCGGCTTGCTGCTGTTGTCGCTGTACTCGCTGTGGCGCTGGTGGCCACGCGGCCCCAAACCGGCCTTGCTGGCGGTGTTGTTCTACGGGCTGGCATGGTGGCCGCTGGCGACGCTGCTGTATCTGCTGCAGGACATCGCCGCGCTGTCCGGCCATCCCGGCTGGCTGGAACGCGCGCCACTGCATGCCTTGGTCATTGGCCTGTTCGGCAGCCTGCTGGTGGCGATGGTCACCCGTGTGACCCAAGGCCATTCCGGGCGTGCACTGGTGATGCCGGTGGTCGCCTGGATCGCCCTGCTCGGCCTGCAGCTGGTTGCACTGCTACGCATCCTCGCACCGCTGCTGGACGATCCCTGGCGCTGGCATGCCGTAGCCGCTGCCGGCTGGCTGCTGGTACTTGCACCGTGGCTGCTGCGACTGGGATGGATCTACTGGCGCCCGCGTGCGGACGGCAAGCCGGACTGAGCGCCGCGCTCAGACCTGCACGCGGCCGTCGGCCAGATGCACCACCTGCTGTCCGAACATAGCCACGTCTTCCGGGTCATGGCTGATCAGCAGCAGCGGGATGCCGGTCTGGTCCAGCACCGTTTCGAGTTCCTGGCGCAGATGCGCACGCAGGGCGTGGTCAAGTGCAGCGAACGGCTCATCCAGCAGCAGCGCCTGCGGCTTGGTCACCAGTGCCCGCGCCAAGGCGGTGCGCTGACGTTGGCCGCCGGAGATCTGCGACGGCAACAGGTCCCCGAGGTGATCAATGCGGAATGCCTGCAGCCATTGCTCCACCGCATCGACGCGGCGGGCGCGCGACGGATTCAACAGACCCTGCTGCAGGCCGAAGCCCACGTTCTGCCGCACCGTCAAATGCGGGAACAAGGCGTAGTCCTGGAACACATAGCCGATGCGGCGCCGCTGCGGTGACAGGTTGATACCTGCCGCCGCATCAAACAGTGCCTGCCCGTGCATGCGGATCACACCGGCATCCGGCCGCAACAGCCCGGCCACTGCCTTCAAGGTCAAACTCTTGCCCGCGCCAGACGGGCCGAACAACACCACGTTGGGCTGGGTGCAACGCAAGGCCGCCTGCAACTGGAACTGCTGCCCCGCAGCCTGTAGCTGGCGACGGATATCCAGTTCAAGCCACATTGCGTGCCCCCTCCTGCCGCCGCCCGACCAATCGTGCAGCAAGCAGCAGCACGCTGATGCAGACCAGCGAGGACAGCAGCACCAAGACGTTGGCGCGACCATCATTGCCGGCCTGCACCGCTTCGTAGATGGCGATGGACAAGGTCTGGGTGCGGCCGGGAATGCTGCCGGCGACCATGATGGTGGCGCCGAACTCGCCCATCGCGCGGGCGAACGCCAGCAGCAGGCCGGCAAGAATGCCGCGCCATGCCAGCGGCAAGGTTATCCGGAAGAACAGCGCCAGCTCGGACACGCCCAAGGTACGCGCGGCCTGCTCCAGCTGCCCATCCACATCCTCGAAGGCCGCACGCGCCGGCTTGAACACCAACGGAAACGACGCGACTGCGGCAGCGATCACCGCTGCCTGCCAGGTAAACACAAGATTGATGCCGAAGCTGTTTTCCAGCCATGCACCAAGCGGGCCCTTGCTGCCGATCAGCACCAGCAGGTAGTAGCCCAGCACCGTCGGCGGCAACACCATCGGCAGGGTGAATACCGTGTCCAGCAACTCACGGCCGGGGAAGCGCCGCCGTGCCAACAAGGCACCAAATCCGACACCGAGCACGAGGTTGATCGCGGTCGCCCAGCCGGCCACCTTCAGCGACAACCACAGCGCGCTCCAGTCCAGATCCACCATCAAGGACTGCCGAAGCCGTGCCTGTGCAGGATGGCCTGGCCCTGCGCCGAGCGCACGAAGGCGATGAAGCGCTTGGCTTCGGCGGCATTGCGGCTGGCCTTCACCATCGCCAGCGGATACGCGATGCCGCCGGCAACCGGCACCTGGAAGGCACGCTGCACGCGCTCGCTCATCGCCTGTGCATCGGTGGCGTAGACGAAGCCTGCATCCACTTCTCCGCGCGCGACGTAGTCCAGTGACTGGCGCACGTTCTGGGTGCTGATCATCTTGGCCTGCACCGCCGGCCACACCCCGGCCTGCTGCAGCGCGCCGCGTGCATAGCGCCCGACCGGCACGCTGTCGGGATTGCCGATGGCAACGCGCTTCACATCGGCCTTGGCCAGCGCCGCCAACGTGGTCGGCTTGTTGCTGGCCTGCGGCGGCACCACCACCCACAGGCTGTTCTGCGCGAATACGTGCTGGGTTGCCGGATCGATCAGGCCTTCGGTATTGGCCTGTGCCATCGTGGTCTGGTCGGCCGAGGCCAGCACATCGACCGGCGCGCCGCGCGCTATCTGCTGCAGCAAGGTGCCGGAGGCGGCGAAGTTCAAATCAACCTTCGTGCCCGGATTGGCTTTTTCATACGCAGCGGAAATCTCGCGAAAGCTTTCAGTCAGGCTGGAAGCAGCGGAGACTGTCAGTTCAGCCGCGCCTGCCGGCAGCGTGGCGGCCAGCAACAACAACGCCCACAGCTTGTTCATGCGTGCATCCTCGGTTGGGCATCATTCGCTTGCGTCATCGGTGGCCGCCATCAAGGCCAGCCGCTCGGGTTGCAGCAGGATGATCTCGCGCTGCTTCACCGCGATGACTTCTTCGTCGCTCAAGCGCCGCAACACCCGGCTGGCCGTTTCCGGTGCCATGCGCAGGTAGTTGGCGATCTCGGTACGGGTCATGGTCAGGTTGAAGCGGTGTGCGGAAAAGCCGCGTCGTGCGTAGCGGTTGGAGATATCCAGCAGGAATGCCGCCATGCGCTCTTCGGTACGGTAGTTGGCCGCCAGCAGCGCCGCCTTGCCGATCTCGGCGCTGAGCAGGCTGAACAGCTTGGCCTGCAGGCCTGGCATGCGACTGGCCAGCATGCTGATGCGCGGAAACGAGATGCGGCACAGATGCACGGTATCCAGCGCCACCGCATTGCAGGGGTAGCGCGAACCGTGGATGGCATTCAGGCCGATCACTTCACCGGGCAAGGCGAAGCCCAGCACCTGTTCGTTGCCGAGGCTGTCGTCGACAAAGGTCTTGACCATGCCGGCGCGCACCGCAGCGATTGCATCGAAGGGTTCACCCGCGCGGAAGATGTAGTCACCGGCGTGGTACGGCCCAACGTGGTCGACCATCACATGCAGCTCGTTCAGCGCGGTCTTGTCATAGCCCTGCGAGCTGCAGGCATCGGAGAACGCACAGGTCGTGCAGAAATGCAGCGCGTCACCGTCGCCGGCAGCGGCTGGATTCGGCGTCGCGGTTCCCAGGGGCCCGCGCGGTGGGGGTGTAGGTGACGTCATTCCGTTTTCAAGCAACAGCGGCCAAGGGGCGGAAGCACGCTGCGATCATACGCCACAGCAGCTCACCTTCGTTCTGGATCAACAGCATGTCGCCGTCACGGCGCAGCCAGCCGCGTTCGATGAACATGGCGACGCGCTCCCATGCGTGCTCGAAACAGGCGTCGAACGGCTGCGCGTTGCGCCATTCAAACGCACGCATGTCCAGCGCGTGGTCACAGGCCAGGCTCTGCACCACCTCATCGGTCATGCGTTCATGCTCGGAAAGAATAAGCCCGGAGGATATCCCCGGCTGCCCAACCACCAGGCAGGCGCGCCAGTTGCGCGGCTCCGGCTCGATACGGCAGATGACATCGCCTATCTGGCTGCAGGCGCCCACGCCGATGCCGAGCAGGTCATGGCGCTCGCGCCGCGGTACCCCGAGCAGGTCGCAATGACGCTGGCCATCACCGTTGCGCAGCGGCATTGGCAGGTCCACCCGCTGGTAGTGGTCACCGCCCAGCGGCAGGTAGCCGGCCGCACGCAGCAGCCGCCATGCCTGCAGCCAGTCCGTTGGCAACGGGTACTCGGGCAGCAAGGCAGGCGACGGCAGGATGATGCGTTCGGGCGCCAGCTCCAGCACACGTTGCAGCCGCTGCAGGAACGACACATCGGCGTAGCACGGCACGCGCAGCTGGTAGTAACACGCGGTGAAGCCGGTCTGCTGGGCTTGCGCCAGCATCGCCGGGCCATCGACGCCGGCATGGTCGATCACCGTCATCCGGGTACAGCCGACCTCGCGCAATGCAGCCGGTGCGACATCGCTGGCCGCATCCAGCCGCACTTCCACCTGCGGCCGGGCGATGGTGCACAGCTGCTCCGGCACCGCGTCCAACAGGCGGCCCAGCAGGGCGGGCGGCAGGTGCTCGACGATGCCGGGCTGCAGCACCATCGCCGCCACTTCGCGGTCGCTGGCCAGCATCCTGGCATGCAGGCGCAGGCATACCAGCAGCGCGTCCAGCACGTTTTCGGCGCGCTCCAGCTCATGTGGGGGTGCGCAGAAACCCAGCGTCAAGGCACGTGGAATCAGATGCTCGTTGCTGGCCTGCATGGCCGCACGCCAGCCCGCCTCGGCGAAGCCGGGGCTCAGCTCCGCCGGCGCCGGGAACAACACGTGCGCGGGTTGCTGCAGCAATGCAACATGCAATGTGGCGTCATCCATCCCGGCGGTCTCTACTGACATGCAAGCATCCTCGCGCAGCGACCGCCGGGTTTCACTGATCTGGATCAAGCCCGCCGCTGTTTCTCCGCGGCGGCGGCATCGATGGCTTCGGGCAGGTCGGTCTCACGATCCAGCTGCGGGAAGTTGCGACGCTCCATCCGACGGATGGCGAAGTGCATCCACGCCAGCGCGATGCTGACCAGTACGAACAGCAGCATGAAGCAGCTGCTCCAGATGCCGAGCGCATCATTCAAGGCACCAAACACGATGGGCAGGATGAAGCCACCGAGGCCACCGATCATGCCGACCACGCCGCCCACCGAGCCCACGTGCTGAGGGTAGTAGACCGGGATGTGCTTGTAGACCGCAGCCTTGCCCAGCGACATGAAGAAGCCGAGCACGAACACCAGCACGGTGAACAGGGTCACGCTGATCGCCAGGTGGAAACTGATCTCGCCGTGTATGCCCTGCACGATGTAGCGGGTATCCGGATAGGCCAGGATGAAGGTACAGATCACCGACACCCCCAGCGTCCAGTACATCACCCGACGTGCACCGATGCGGTCTGACATCCAGCCGCCCACCACCCGGAACAGGCTGGCCGGGATCGAGTAACACGCCGCCAGCACGCCGGCCGTGCCCACGTCCATGCCATAGGCGCCGACCAGATAATGCGGCAGCCACAGTGCCAGCGCGACGAAGCCGCCGAACACGAAGAAGTAGTACAGCGAGAAGCGCCACACCTGCAGGTTCTTCAGCGGCGCCATCTGCTCGGCGAAGGACATCGGCTTGACGCCGCTGCGGCGGCGGTCTTCCAGCGAAGGATCTTCCTTGCTGAACAGGTAAAACAGGATGGCGGTGACCGCCAGGCCGACCGCCCACAGCTTGGCCACCATCATCCAGCCCGAGGCCACCATCACCAGCGGTGCCAGCAGCTTGGTGACCGCCGAGCCGATGTTGCCGGCACCGAAGATGCCCAGGGCGGTGCCCTGCTTCTCCGGGGGAAACCATTTGGACACATAGGTGACGCCGACCGAGAAGTTGCCACCGGCGATGCCGACGAACAGCGCCGCCAGCAGGAACTGCGGGTAGGTCTGTGCATAGGTCAGCAGCCAGGTCGCGACTGCACCGCACAGCATCACCAGGGTCATCACCTTGCGCCCACCGAACTGATCGGACCAGATGCCGAGGAAGACGCGGATCACCGAACCGGTCAATACCGGGGTGGCGATCAGCAGGCCGAACTGGGTGTCATTCAGGCCCAGCTGCTCGCTGATCTGGATGCCGATGATGGCGAAAATCATCCACACCGCGAAACACACGGTGAAGGCGAAGGTACTCAGCCACAACGCACGTTGTTGCTCGCCGCTGCTGATGTTCTGCAAATTCTGGCTCATTGCCGCTCCTGGGGGATTACGTCTTACTCAGCTTGTGCTTCGATGTCTTCCAGCCCACGTACCGGGTAACGCTCCCGCAGTTCGAGCAGGAACTGCTGCACGTCGCGCTGGCGCACCTGCAATTCGAGGTAGTCGCTGATCTGCGGCTGCACCTGCGCGAAACTGAGCGCTGTTCCGGCCTCCAGCGCATCGATGCTGACCACGTGATAGCCCCAACGCGATTCCACCGGGAAGCCCGCCAGGCCCTGCCGCAGGCGGAATACCTGGCGATCGAATTCCGGCGTGGTCTGGCCGCGTTGCAGCCAACCCAGCTCGCCACCTTCGCTGCTGGACGGGCACTGCGAATGGCGCGCGGCCAGATCGGCGAACAGGTGCGGCTGTTCCAGCAGTTCGGCAATCAGCTTCTCGGCCTGGGTGCGGGCCTTCAGCCGGCCAGCGATGTCGTCGGCCGGTGCCGCCAGCAGGATGTGCCGCACACGGATACGGTCGGGCGAGCGGAAGCGCTCGGGGTTCTGCTCGAAATAGCGCTGACAGTCGTCCTCGCTGGGCACGCGGTCTTCCAGCGTCTGTTCGATCAGCTGCTGGATGCGTGCTTCCTCGCTGGTCTCCTGGCCGACGCCGGGGGCGTCGGCCAGACCAAGCCGCTCGGCTTCCAGCCGCAGCAGCTCGCGTACCACCAGCGCACGTGCCGCATCGGCACGCGACTGCTCCGGGCGCATCGCCCGGTGGTATTGCATCTCGCGGGCGATATCGGCCTCGCTGATCGGTGTGTCCTGCACGTACAGGCTGCACGGTGCCGGTTGGCCAAGGCTGCGCGGGCCATCATCGGCGTCGTGATGGTGGCCGGCCTCGGCCGGCACCGGTGTCTGCGAGTCGATGACGGTGATCGGGAGAATGCGTGGCAGGCTGCCCATGGCTTACTCCCGCGGACCGTAGCGCAGCGTGGCCTGGCGACGACGCACAACCTGGTACGGACGCCACAGGTAGCTGATCGGCACGCTCCACACATGCACCAGGCGGGTGAACGGGGCGATCAACACCAGCGTCAGGCCGAGGAAGATGTGCGCCTTGTAGACCCAATGTACGCCTTCTACATAGTCGGCCGCACCGGCACGGAAGGTGACGATGTGCTGCGCCCACTCGGCCAGCATCACCATCACGCCGCCATCGAGATGGCCGGCGGAAACCTTGATGCTGTACAGGCCAAGGCAGAGCTGGGCGAACAGCAGCACCAGCACCAGCGTGTCACCGAAGCTGCCGATCGCACGTACCCGCGCATTGGTCAGCCGGCGTACCAGCAGGATGGTGATACCGACGAAGCACAGCGCGCCAAAGAAGCCGCCAACCACCATCGCCAGCAACTGCTTCTGCGAGGAGGTGATGAAGGGCTCGTACAGCGCGTGCGGGGTCAGCAGGCCGACGAAGTGGCCGCCGAGGATGGCGATGATGCCGATGTGGAAGCAGTTGCTGCCGAAGCGCATGCCGCGATCGGACAGCAACTGGGTGGAGCCGGTACGCCAGCTGTACATGGCCTTGTCATAGCGCGCCCAGCTGCCGATCAACAGCACCGCCACCGCGATGTAGGGATAGAACTGGAAGGCGAACTGATTGAGGTAATTCATGGCTGGATCTCCCGCGGCTGCGCGCGTGCCGGTGAACGATGGGGTGGATCGCAATCCTGCGAAGGGGCATCGGCGCCAAAGCGCACCGCTTCCTCTTCCCACAGGCGGTCCATGGCTTCGACGGTGTCGTCGCGCACTTCTTCGCTGGCCCGCTGACGCAGCACGGCCAGGTTGACCTTGCCCTCGCCCGCCTCGACCAGGATCTCCAGCAGCACCGCATGCGGCAGCTGCCGCTCGGCGGCACGGGCGGCGAGCATGCCGGCGATGTGGCCGATGTGGTGCAGCCAGTCCTTGGCCTCGGCCTGCGGCCGGTGCGAGAGGTATTCCAGCAGCAGCGGCAGGTAGTCCGGCAGTTCGCGCGCATCCAGCTCGAAACCGTTCTTGCGATAGGCGTCGATCAGGTCGACCATGGCCTGGCCACGGTCACGCGATTCGCCGTGGATGTGTTCGAACACCAGCAGGCTCATCGAGCGGCCACGGTCGAAGGTGGCCAGCCAGCGGTCCTGCGCGTCCAGCGGATCGCTGGCGAGCAGATCACGGACGAAGGTCTGCAACTGCCTGCGACGGGCCGGCGACAGCGCCGGATCGTCGCAGGCCTCAAGCAGCTCCTCGCCATGCTGCCAAAGCTCATCACGCGGATAGTCCAGCAGGACACCAATCAGCTTGAGTACACTCATTTCACCACCTCATGCCGGTGCTGGCGGTTGGGATGCACCGCGAAGGTGGTGCTCTTGCGCTGGGTGAACAGATCGGCCGGGCTGTCGCCATTGCAGCCATTGCCGAAGGTGAAGCCGCAACCGCCACGTTCGCCGAAGGCGTCGTTGGCGTACTCGCGGTGCGCGGTCGGGATCACGAAGCGATCCTCGTAGTTGGCGATGGCGAGGTAACGGTACATCTCTTCCACCTGCCTCGGGGTCAGCCCGACCTGTTCGAGCACACGCATGTCTTCCACACCATCCACGTTCTTGGCGCGGCGCCAGGCACGCATCGCCATCAAACGCTCAAGTGCGCGGATGACCGGCGCTTCATCACCGGCGGTCAGCAGGTTGGCCAGGTAACGCACCGGGATGCGCAGCGAGGCGATGTCCGGCAGCTCGCCGCTCATTCCGACATGGCCACGCTCTGCCGCCGACTGGATCGGCGACAACGGCGGCACGTACCAGACCATCGGCAAGGTGCGGTATTCCGGGTGCAGCGGCAGCGCCAGCTTCCAGTCGATGGCCAGCTTGTAGACCGGCGACTGCTTGGCCGATTCCAGCCAGCTGTCGGGAATGCCTTCAGCACGCGCGGCCTCGATCACCGCCGGGTCGAACGGGTCCAGGAAGATGTCCAGGTGCGACTGGTACAGGTCCTTCTCCGCCGCTACCGATGCGGCCTCGGCAATGCGGTCGGCGTCGTACAGCATCACCCCGAGGTAGCGGATGCGGCCCACGCAGGTTTCCGAACACACGGTGGGCTCGCCCATCTCGATGCGCGGGTAACAGAAGATGCACTTCTCGGATTTGCCGCTCTTCCAGTTGTAATAGATCTTCTTGTACGGGCAGGCCGACACGCACATGCGCCAACCACGGCACTTGTCCTGGTCGATCAGCACGATGCCGTCTTCCTCGCGCTTGTAGATCGCGCCGGAGGGGCACGCCGAGACGCAGGCCGGGTTGAGGCAGTGCTCGCACAGCCGCGGCAGGTACATCATGAAGGTCTTCTCGAAGGCGCCGTAGATCTCCTTCTGCACCTTGTCGAAGTTGTAGTCACGCGAGCGCTTGGAGAACTCGCTGCCGAGGATTTCCTCCCAGTTCGGGCCCCACTCGATCTTCTCCATGCGCTGGCCGGTCAACAGCGAGCGTGGCCGTGCGGTCGGCTGATGCTTCAGCTCGGGCGCGTCGTGCAGGTGCTGGTAATCGAAGTCGAACGGCTCGTAGTAGTCGTCGATCTGCGGCAGGTCGGGGTTGGAGAAGATCTTGGCAAGCATGCGCCAGCGGCCACCGGCGCGCGGCACCAGCTTGCCGCTGCCGTTGCGCACCCAACCGCCGTTCCACTTCTCCTGGTTCTCCCATTCCTTGGGGTAGCCGATGCCGGGCTTGGTCTCGACGTTGTTGAACCAGGCGTACTCCACGCCTTCGCGCGAGGTCCACACGTTCTTGCAGGTGATCGAGCAGGTATGGCAGCCGATGCACTTGTCCAGGTTCAACACCATCGCAATCTGGGCACGTACTTTCATCACACCACCTCCCGTGCGGCGCCCGAGGCATTCGAGTTTGATTGCTCGTCATCCAGCCAATCGATCTTGTCCATCTTGCGCACGATCACGAACTCATCGCGGTTGGTACCGCAGGTACCGTAGTAGTTGAAGCCCCAGGCCAGCTGCGCGTAGCCGCCGATCATGTGGGTGGGCTTGAGCACGATGCGGGTCACCGAGTTGTGGATGCCGCCGCGGGTGCCGGAGATCTCCGAACCCGGCACGTTGATGATGCGTTCCTGGGCGTGGTACATCATCGCCATGCCCGGCATCACCCGCTGGCTGACCACCGCACGCGCGGCAATCGCGCCATTGACGTTGAACAGCTCGATCCAGTCGTTGTCCTCGATGCCGGCATTGCGTGCATCGTCCTCGCTCAACCAGACGATGGGACCGCCACGCGACAGGGTCTGCATGATCAGGTTGTCGCTGTAGGTGCTGTGGATGCCCCACTTCTGGTGCGGGGTGATCCAGTTCAGCACGATCTCCTTGTTGCCGTTCTGGCGCTTGTTGAGCAGCGGCTCGACCGTGCGTGTATTGACCGGCGGCCGGTAGCTCATGAAGGCCTCACCGAAGTCGATCATCCACTCGTGGTCCTGGTAGAACTGCTGGCGGCCAGTCACCGTGCGCCACGGAATCAGCTCGTGCACATTGGTGTAGCCGGCGTTGTAGCTGACGTTGTCGTCTTCCAGGCCGGACCAGATCGGCGAGGAAATGATCTTGCGCGGCTGTGCCTGGATGTCACGGAAGCGGATCGCCTCGTGTTCCTTGCCCACCGCCAGATGCGTATGCTCGCGGCCGGTGAAGGTGCCCAGCGATTCCCAGGCCTTGACCGCGACATGGCCATTGGTTTCCGGCGCCAGGTGCAGGATCACTTCGCAGGCGTCGATGGCGGTATCGATCGCCGGCCGGCCCTGGCTGATGCCTTCGTCCAGCACGGTGTGGTTGAGCTTGCCGAGGAATTCCACCTCGTGCTTGGTATCCCAGCTCATGCCCTTGCCGCCGTTGCCGAGCTTGTCCAGCAGCGGGCCCAGCGAGGTGAACTTGCGGTAGAGGTTGGGGTAGTCGCGCTCGACCACCGCCATGCTCGGCATGGTCTTGCCGGGAATGGCCTCGCACTGGCCCTTCTTCCAGTCGGCAACGCCGAACGGCATGCCGAGTTCGTTGGGCGTGTCGTGCAGGGTTGGCACCAGCACTAGGTCCTTCTCGACACCGAGCACGCCCGGTGCCATGTCGCTGAGCGTGCGTGCGACGCCCTTGAAGATTTCCCAATCGCTGCGCGATTCCCAGGCCGGGTCCACCGCCTTGGACAGCGGATGGATGAAGGGGTGCATGTCCGAGGTGTTGAGGTCGTCCTTCTCGTACCAGGTGGCGGTCGGCAGCACGATGTCCGAGTACAGCGCGGTGGTGCACATGCGGAAGTCCAGCGTCACCAGCAGGTCGAGCTTGCCTTCCGGTGCTTCGTCACGCCATTTCACGTCCTCGGGCTTGACCGCGCCCATCTCGCCCAGGTCCTTGCCCTGCAGGCCGTGGCGCGTGCCGAGCAGATGCCGCAGCATGTACTCGTGACCCTTGCCGGAAGAACCCAGCAGGTTGGAGCGCCAGATGAACATCATGCGCGGGTGGTTCTGCGCGGCATCCGGATCGGCGAAGGCGAAGTCCAGCGAGCCGTCCTTGAACTTGGACAACGCGTAATCGGCCGGTGCGATGCCAGCCTGCTCGGCCTCGCGAACCAGCTGCAGCGGATTGCGATCCAGCTGCGGCGCACTCGGCAACCAGCCCATACGCACTGCGCGCAGGTTGAGGTCGGCCAGGCTGCCGCTGTACTTGGAGGCATCGGCCAGCGGCGACAGCAGTTCGTCGACCTGCAGCTTCTCGTAACGCCACTGCCCGGTATTGAAGTAGAAGAACGAGGTGCCGTTCATCTGCCGCGGCGGGCGGCTCCAGTCCAGACCGAAGGCCAGCGGCTGCCAGCCGGTCTGCGGGCGCAGCTTTTCTTGGCCCACGTAATGCGCCCAGCCACCACCGGTCTGGCCCACGCAGCCACACATGACCAGCATGTTGATCAGGCCGCGGTAATTCATGTCGTTGTGGAACCAGTGGTTCATGCCGGCGCCGACGATGATCATGCTGCGACCATGGGTCTTGTCGGCGGTGCGGGCGAACTCACGGGCGATCTCGATCACCTCGGCGCGTGACACGCCGGTGATGCGCTCCTGCCAGGCCGGCGTACCCGGCACATTGTCATCGAAGCTCTTGGCGACATTGCCGCCACCGAAGCCGCGATCAACGCCGTACTGCGCCAGCAGCAGGTCATAGACCGTGGCCACCAGCGCTTCGCCACCATCAGCCAGTTGCAGGCGGCGCAGCGGGATATTGCGCTCCAGCACTTCCTCGGCCGGTGCGGCGGTCCAGCCGTCGCTCTCGATGCCGCCGAAGTATGGGAAGCTCACCGCCTCGATGCCGTCGTGGATATCGGCCAGGCTCAGTCGCAGGCGGGTGTCATTGCCATCGCTGGCCTTTTCCTCGATATTCCACTTGCCCTTTTCGCCCCAGCGGAAACCGACCGAGCCATTCGGCACGGTGATGTCGCCGCTGTTCTCGTCGAACGCCAGCGTCTTCCATTCGGGGTTGTTGCTCTCGCCCAACCCGCCCAGCTCACTGGCACGCAGGAAGTGGCCCGGCACCAGGCGGCCATCGGCGCGGCGCTCGATGCGCACCAGCATCGGCATGTCCGAGTACTGGCGGCAATAGTCCTGGAAGTATTGCGAGGGCGTGTCGACGTGGAACTCACGCAGGATCACATGGCCGAAGGCGAATGCCAGCGCGGCATCGGTGCCCTGCTTGGGATGCAGCCAATGGTCGGTGAGCTTGGCCAGCTCGGAATAGTCGGGGCAGATCGATACCGTCTTGGTGCCGTTGTAACGCGCCTCGGTGAAGAAGTGTGCATCCGGCGTACGCGTCTGCGGCACGTTCGAGCCCCAGGCGATGATGTAGCGGCTGTTGTACCAATCGGCCGATTCCGGCACGTCGGTCTGCTCGCCCCACACCTGCGGCGAGGCTGGCGGCAGATCGCAGTACCAGTCGTAGAACGACAGGCAGGCACCACCGAGCAGGGACAGATAGCGCGCACCGGCCGCGTAGGAGACCATCGACATCGCCGGAATCGGCGAGAAACCAACGATGCGGTCCGGGCCGTATTCCTTGGTGGTGTAGAGGTTGGAGGCAGCGATGATCTCGTTGGCCTCGTCCCAGTTCAGGCGCACAAAGCCGCCCATGCCGCGGCGACGCTTGTATTCGCGCGATTTGGCCGGGTCCTGCACGATGCTGCCCCAGGCCTCGACCGGCGACAGGGTCTTGCGCGCCTGCCGCCACATGCGCAACAAGGTGCCGCGGATCAGCGGGTACTTGAGCCGGTTGGCGCTGTACAGGTACCAGGAATAACTCGCACCGCGCGGACAACCGCGCGGTTCGTGATTGGGCAGGTCCGGGCGTGTGCGCGGGTAGTCGGTCTGCTGGGTTTCCCAGGTGACCAGGCCGTTCTTGACGTAGATCTTCCAGCTGCAGGAGCCCGTGCAGTTCACGCCGTGGGTGGAACGTACGATCTTGTCGTATTGCCAGCGGGCGCGATAACTGTTTTCCCAGTCCCGCCCTTCGCTCTTGCTGAACCCATGGCCGTCGGCGAAGGGTTGTGGATCACGCTTGAAGAACTGCAAGCGATCAAGGAAATAGCTCATGGTGAATCTCCGTTCGCAAACTGCTGCATCGTGGCTGTGTGTTGCATCTGGCTGCGGTGCATTGCTTTCTCAGCAGGGGGTTTCAGCCCCGCGCCGGTAGTACCACCACCAGGTAACCGCCAGGCAGGTGATGTAGAACGCAATGAAGCCGTACAGCGCCATATCCGGGCTGCCGGTCAAGGTGATGGACGAGCCATAACTCTTGGGGATGAAGAAGCCGCCATAGGCACCGATAGCGCCGGAGAAGCCGACAACGGCGGCGGATTCGATGCTGGCCTGGTGGGCCGCGGCCTTCTTGCCTTCGGCGCCTTCATTGGCTGACAGGCGCTCGTGCAGGGTGCGGAAGATCACCGGGATCATCCGGAAGGTGGTGCCGTTGCCAATGCCGCTGAGCACGAACAAGGCCATGAACGACAGCAGGAAACCGTAGAAGTTGCCGCCCTGGCCATTGCTGGGCAGGAAGTGCAGCACGCCAAAGACGGCTGCGATCATCAGCGCGAACACCCAGAAGGTCAGGCGTGCGCCGCCCCAACGGTCGGCCATGCTGCCGCCGACCGAGCGCATCAGCGCACCCAGCAGCGGGCCGATGAAGGCATAGGCCAGTGGATTCACATCCGGAAACTGGCTCTTGACCAGCATCGGGAAGCCGGCGGAGAAGCCGATATAGGAACCGAAGGTGCCGATGTACAACCAGCACATCAGCCAGTTGTGCTTGCGGCGGAAGATCACCGCCTGTTCGGAGAATGATGAGCGGGCGCTGGTCAGATCATTCATGCCGAACCAGGCAGCAATCGCGAAGAAGGCGATGAACGGCACCCAGATGAAACCGGCGTTCTGCACGAACAAGGGGGCGCCGCCGTCGGCCACCGCTTGCGGTGCGCCGCCCATGGCGCCAAACACGCCGACGCTGATTACCAGCGGTACCACAGCCTGCGACACCGATACGCCGACATTGCCCAGGCCCGCGTTCAAGCCCAGCGCCATGCCCTGGCGCTGCTTGGGATAGAAGAACGAGATGTTGGACATCGACGACGAAAAATTCGCGCCGCCGAAACCACAGAGGATGGCGATCAGCACGAATACCCAGTACGGCGTGGCCGGGTTCTGCACCGCGAAGCCCAGCCACAAGGTCGGCAGCAACAAGGATGCAGTCGACAGCGCGGTCCAGCGGCGGCCGCCGAAGATCGGGATGACGAAGGAGTAGAAGATGCGCAGCGTCGCGCCGGACAGGCTGGGCAAGGCCACCAGCCAGAACAGCTGGTCAGTGGTGAAGGCGAAACCGATCTTGGGCAGGCTGATGGTCACTGCCGAGAACAGCACCCACACCGAGAACGCCAGCAACAGCGCCGGAATCGATATCACCAGGTTGCGGGTGGCGACCTTCTTGCCGGTGCGTTCCCAGTAGTCGGGATCCTCGGGCCTCCAATCGCTGATGACGCGACCGGGACCGGCATTGCTCTGCTTTACGACATCGCGACTGGCACTCATGCATCGCTCCAAGGCTGTGTGATACGGCGCTGGCTTGCTGTGCGGTTGCTTGCCCAGTCGCCACGGCGTCATTAGGCCCGGCGCCCCCTGGGGCAGTCTTGATCTTGATCAATCCAATGGCGCTCTCGCGCCACCTACCTGACAAATATCAACTGATGCTTACGGCGTCGGACGAATTGCGGCGCTGCACGCCGCGTTGGCGCACGCTGTCACGCACATCCACATCGAACTGAAGCTGCAGTGGCCGTGCCTGCGTCGGCAGCAAGAAGCTCAAGCCGTCACGGCATGGCAGACGTGCCTGCAGTGCCAACACCTCTTCACGCGGCAACGTGATCATCAATGCGTGGGTATCGCCATCCAGCAGGGCCTCCGCCGTGTCGTGCAGCTGCAAGCGCTGCGACAGGGCTCCTGGCCTGCCAAGCCAGGTCTGGTTCTCCAGCACCTCGCCAGCGAGCAGCTGTGCCAGCTCGCTTTCATCAATGCGCAGCCGTAGCGACTGCGACTGGATCTGGACTTTCATGACGCAACTTCCTCCCATTGGCGGGGGGTATTGCAGTTCACAAGGCGGGCGGCGGCACCGGCTGGCAGCGGCAGTTCCAGGCCGCCTAGGCGGCGTTGGAACATCCGTAGCGAGCGTGGCCCGTCTGTACCCGTGACCATTTCAAACAGCAGACTGCGGCAAGTGCCGTCGATGTTCAAGTACATTGGCACCGGTTCTTCTGAATACGTCACACAAGGCGCCGTGCCTGCCTCGCGCAGCTGTCGCAGCAATGTCACATCCAGCAGCGGCATATCGACCGGCACCACCCATGCCGGTCCATCGGCCAGGGTTTGCACCACGCTGTAGAGGCCACCCAGCGGGCCGCAACGCGGCACCGCATCGGGCACCGAATCAAAGCCCGGATAGTCGCCACTCACCTTCACAGGCTGGGCACCGACTGCACTGAGCAGGGCACAGCTGTGTTCAAGCAAGGTCCGTCCGCGCCACAGCAACAGTGCCTTGTCCTGGCCCATGCGGCTGGACAGCCCGCCGGCCAGCACGATGCCGGCGACCGGCGCTGGTTCAATGCGAGTGGTCGTGGACATGCCCATCGATATGCGCGTGCTCGGTGTCGGGTTGGCACAAGCTGCAGCCCTCACTCCACTCGCTGTCGCCATTCTGGTAATGCTCCTGCTTCCAGATCGGCGAGCGGTGCTTCACCCCTTCGATCAACTGCCGGCAGGCACGGAAGGCTTCGTCACGGTGCGGACTGCCCGCTGCGACGACCACGGCGACGTCGCCTACCGCCAGCCGACCCTTGGCATGTGCCACATAGAGCTTGATGCGGGGGCCGAAGTCGGCGGTGATTTCGTCAATCTGCCGCTGGAATTCGTTAATGACCAGCGGCTCGAACAAGTCATAGGTGATACCCAACACCGGCCTGCCCTGGTTCAGATCACGCACCTTGCCGATGAAGACATCGATGCCACCAAAGCCCGGATCGGACACGGCGGCGATACCTTCCGCTGGATCAATCGCCGCGTCGGCACGGTCCACCACCTTCCAAACACTTTCGAAGCTCATTTCAGCCTCCACTTACCGGCGGCAGGATGGCAACGCGGCCATCGCCGGGCAGCACATCGTTGTCGCGCAATACGCGTTGTTCATCGGCAAAGGCCGAGTAATCGACCAGGCCAGCCCGGAACTGCGGGAAACGCTGTTGCAGTAGCGCGCGCAACGCCCTGCGCAGGTCGATGACCTGCCCGCCTTCGACCGGCACGCGGATTTCGCGCTGCGGGTCCAGCTCCGAAAAAGCGCCAAACAGCTGCACCACTATCTCTTTCATGACATCTCCTGCGGGCCGAGCTGCACCGGCTCGCGGTGGCCCCAGCCCTGTACACGCACCAGACTGCCGGCCGTGGCCAGATCGTCGTCACCCTCCAGCACCACCCACGCATTGGCGCGCAGCATGGTCTTGAGGCGGAATGACTCCTGCCCGGCCAGCACGCTCACTCGCAACTGCCCGCTGGCATCGGCCTGCACGCGTGCGCGCGCATGGAAACGCAGGCCCGGCGGCTTGCGCACGTCGGCCTGCAATGGCAGCTGCAGAACGGTCTCTTCGGCCAGACCCAGCATCTTTCGTAGCACCGGCTCAACGAAGAAGCGCAGCCCAACCGCAGCGGAAATCGGGTTTCCCGGCAGGCCGAAGTACAAGGCGCCGTCGGCAAGGCGCGCGAACAGCAGCGGCTTGCCCGGGCGAATCGCGACTTTGTGGAAGATGATCTCGGCGCCACGCGCGCGCAGCGCATCGGGAATGAAATCGTAGCGCCCCTGCGACACCGCGCCGGTGCTCAATACCACACGTGCACCCGCGGCCAAGGCCGCATCCAGCGCGGCATCAAAGGCGGCAACGTCATCACTGACCACGCCGTTCCAGACCACATCAGCACCCGCAGCACGCAGCCGGCTGACCAGGAACGGGCGATTGCTGTCGCGTATCTGTCCAGACTGTAGTTCCGCGGTCGCATCGCTGATCAGCTCCTTGCCGGTACTGATCACCGCAACCTGCGGCTGGTGCTGTACCTGCACGTTGGCAACGCCGAGTGCATGCAGCAAGGTCATCGCATTGACGTCCAGCAGCGCTCCTGCAGCCAGCACGGTTTCGCCCAATTCCACGTCCTGACCGCGCAGGCGAACGTGCTGACCGGGCTTTACCGTTGCCTGCAGGCGCACGCGGGTGGGACGCCCATCCACGGCCTCCAGCACCTCGACCTGTTCAATCGGCACGACGCTGTCCAACCCGGACGGCATGCGTGCGCCGGTCATGATTTCCCAGGCCTGCGCGGAATCACCGTCCGCAGCAGCGGTATCGCCTGCAGCCTGCCAACCCTGCACCTGCAGTACGGTACCCGCTTGCACCGGTTGCCCGTTCGCGCACAGCGCGAAGCCATCCATCGCGGCGTTGTCGAACGGCGGCAGGTCCTGCGCGCTGTTTACCGGTGCGGCCAGTATCCGATCAGCGGCAGCATCGATGGATACCTGTTCGCTGCGCGCTGCCGGTGCAGCCATCAGCAACTGCTGCAGCGCCTGCGCATAACTGATCATGCGTGCGAGCCCCCATCCATCATCGCCAAGGCATGGCCGAGCACAGGGATGAGGATATTCATGCATTGCGCGGCGGCACGTGGACTGCCTGGCAGGGCGATGACCAGCAGATCATCCAGTTGCACCACTTCAGCGCGGCTCAACCAGGCCATCGGCGTGTGCTGGGCACTGAGCCCGCGCAGCATCTGCGCCAGTCCGGGCACCGGGCGTCCAGCCAATGCCTGCAAGGCCTCGGGCGTCAGATCACGCGGGCCCAGGCCAGTACCGCCAGTGCACAGGCAGAGGCGCACACCGTCCACAGCCAGCGCGCGCAGGCGCGCGACCAGTGGCTCGATGCCGTCCGCCAATACTTCACTGCTGACCACATCGCCGCCCAAGGCCTGCAGGCCCTGAACCAGCACCGGCCCCGACTCGTCGACGTAATCGCCGCGGCTTGCGCGGTCACTGAGAGTGATCACCGCGCAGCGCGCCGCGCCCAAGGTCTTGGGCGGACGCGGCCGGAAACGTTCAAGTTCGCCCGCATCCATGCCTTGCGGGTGCGTCCACACACCACTCTTGCCGCCTTCCTTGAACAGCAGGCGGATACCACTGATTTCCAGTGCCGGCTCGACCGGCTTGCTCAGGTCGTACAAGGTCAGCAGGGCTGCATTGACGCCGGCCAGGGCCTCCATCTCCACGCCGGTACGCGCTTCGCTGGCGCACTCGCACCAGACCCGGATCGCCTGCCGTTCCGGCACCGGCGCGCAATACACGCGCACCAGCTCCAACGGCAACGGATGGCACATCGGCATCAATGCCGAGGCCATCTTGGCCCCTTGCAGGCCAGCAATCTCAGCCATCACCAGCGCGTCGCCCTTGGGCAGGCGCCGCTCGACGATCAACGGGTAGGCAATCGGCCCGGCGATCAGCTCGCCTACCGCCACCGCGCGGCGACGGGTGATGCGTTTGTCGCGTACATCGGCCATGTGGAATGCCGCACTTATCTGCCCACTCATTGCGTGTTTCATCCTCCAATCGAGGCCAGGTGCGGGGTAAGCCCGGTCTGGCCGAAATGCAATCCATGCCCGGCTGCCTTGAGCCCAAGCTGGGTGGTGATGCGCGCCAGCAGCGCGTCCTGATCGTCGTCGGATTGCAGCAACGGCCGCAGCGCCACGCCGAAGTCGCCGAACAGGCACAGGCGCAGGTCGCCGCGTGCGGTGACACGCAGGCGGTTGCAACCTTTGCAGAAGTCCTTTGAATACGGGGCGATGATGCCAATGCTGCCGCGATGCTCGGGATGGCTGAACTCACGCGCCGGGCCGGCATCGGCAGCGCGCTTACGCTCACTCCAACCGGCAGCCAGCAGCTGTTCGATGACCACATCGGCACGCAGGTGATGGCGCTCGTAGTACTCGCGGTTGTCACCGGTGCGCATCAGTTCGATGAAACGCACGCTGATCGGGCGCTCGCGCAGGAATTCCATCCACGCCGGCAGCTCGTCATCGTTGAGACCACGCAGCAATACTGCATTGAGCTTGATCGACTGCAGGCCCAGGGCCTGCGCCAGGTTGAGGCCCTCCATGATCTCGGGCAGGCGGTCGTGGCCGGTGATGGCATGGAAGCGCTCACGCTGCAGACTGTCCATGCTGACGTTGAGCGCGGTCAGGCCAGCGCGGTGCCAGCCAGGCAGGTGCCGTGGCAGCAGGCAGCCGTTGGTGGTGATGGCCACCTTGCGGATGCCCGGCACCTTCGCCACGGTGGCGATGATCTGCGGCAGGTCCTTGCGCAGGCTGGGCTCGCCGCCGGTCAGGCGGATCTTGTGCATGCCCAGTGCGGCAAACCCGCGCACCAGCCGCTCGATCTCATCCACCGCCAGGAACTGCGGGCGGCCATCGGCCTGGTAACCGTCGGGCAGGCAATAGCTGCAACGGAAGTTGCAGGCCTCGGTCAGCGACAGACGCAGGTATGGAAAGCTGCGACCGAAGCCGTCGGTGAGTTGGCTCATGGCTGTTTCACCTTCTGACTCCACGTTTGCACGCTCGCCCGGCATGCCGGGATGCCCTCGCCTCTGTTGACAGGCTGCCAGCCTACGCGGGGCATTGCGTCGATGGCATGACTTAAATCAATCCGGCCCCCCGCCGGACCTGACCCAGCTGTGGCAGCATGACCACTCGATGGCTTCCTCCTTGTGAAAACGACCATGATGCTGAGTGATTTCGACGACCTGTTGCGTGCCGCACTGGAGCAGACCGAGCCACAACGCCTGTTGTTCGTCTTCGTCAAAGCCGACCTGCCTGAATCCCCAACCGCTGATCAACATGCGCGCCATGACAGCGGTGAAGGCGGCACCCTGAGCCCGGTGCTGTGCGTGGACAAGGCGCCGCAGGAAATCGCCTCCTTCGCTGCACTGGCTGCCGAGTCGGCCAACACCGGCCTGGCCTGGGACCTGGTGTTCGTCGCCTCGCTGGACGGCCGTGCTGGCGTTGCTCCCTCCAGTGATGAAGCCGCGCAACCGCTGCGACTGATGGTCAATGCCGTCAACGACGGCCAGATCAGCCGTTTCGCCGCGTTTGACCGCGACGGCGCGCCCGTGCAGTTCTACTAGCGCGCAGCGTTGCCAGCTTGCAACCCGGTCAGGTCGCAAGCTGCAGCAACAGGAAGAAGATCACCAGCACGGTGTTCAGCCCCCACGCCACGGTGAGGCCGCGTGCGGCCAAGCCATAGTTGGGGTTGTGCGCGCTGGGCGCGGCCCGCCACACCGTGGGGATGATCCAACCGGTGTAGAGCAGCAATACGGCGAACAGGCCGAGCAGCAGGCTGGTCTTGCCTTGCATCAGCGCCCATAGCGCGGCGGCCCATAACAGGTTGCTGGGGATCACCCCCTGCAGCCAGAACACACGCCACAAATGCGAGGGCGGCGACTTGTCGCCCGGGGTACTCATCGAACCGACAGCAGTCATGATCGGGACTCCTGAGTTGCGCAGCACTGTATCCGAGCTTGCACCCGCCAAGCGGCCGGGTCAAATCCGCTGGCAATCCTTGCATTGGGTGCTATCGCCCTGCGTGATCACCCGGCTCGCCGAGCTCGCACACAGCAAGCCCTGCGGATGTCGCTCCGCCAGGTTCATGGGCAGCGCTCGTCTGCAGCACCTGGTCACGCATCTTCAATCCGCATCTTCAATCCGCATCTTCCAGCAGGCAGCGCACCAGCTTCTCGACCAAGCGGCTTACCTGTTTTCGATCAACCTCCGCCCCCACCGCACCGCGCACCATCACGCCGTTGAAGATCGCGGAGATCATGTTCATCCGCAGCTCCACCTCTGCCGCCTCCATCCCCTCTGGCAGGCCGACCCGATTGGACAGCGCCATGAACTCGCCGGTCACGACCTTGTCCGATTGGCGCAGGATGCGGCGGATGGCCGGATTGCGTGCGGCTTCGGCGGCGAGCTCCAGTTGCAGCTCCAGGTAGGCCGGGTCCAGGCAGCGGTCCACCGAGTCACTCGCCTGCCGCGCGACGCGGGTTGCCAGGCTGCCACCGCTTTCGTCTTCCTGCAGCTTGCGGGCCAGCTCGGAGAGGTTCTGCTCCTCGCGCTTGGCGATGGCCTCGACGATGGCTTCCTTGTTCTCGAAGTAGTGGTAGATGTGCCCCGGGCTCATCCCGGCCGCCTTCGAGATCTTGGCAATGCTGGTGCCGTGGAAGCCATTGCGCCGGAAACAGGCGCTGGCCGCGTCCAGCACCTGCTGGCGGCGCGCCTCACCCTTTTCCTGTCCCATCGGAACGCCGCTGCTCGCATTCATGAAGTGAACCTGGAGATGTCTGGATCGGATTGATGCATGACCGCGGGCATGCACTGTAGTACGATCATTCTAACTAGAACGATCATTCTAATTCTGGTTGGACGCCGGGTTGGCCTCCCCGCCGCCAAGCCGAGCACAACGGAGCATGCCCATGACCACCCTGCTGAAAGACATTGCTGTGCTGTTCGACGCCAGCGAATCCGGTCAACAGATCCTGAATACGGCAAGCCGGCTTGCCGGCGGCCATACCTCGCATCTGATCGGCATCACCGCACTGGCCCAGCAACCAGCCACCCTGCAGGCAGGTTTTGCCAAGGGTGAGGCACTGCACGAAGTGATCCTCCGCCACCAGTCGGTGATGGCCGCGCGTGCGCTTCAACTCGGACAGCACTTGAACGATGCCTTGAGTCGTCACGCCGTGAGTGGCGAGCTGCGGGTGATCTCGCATGCCGAATCAAGCAGTGAGTCCTCTCTCCACGCCCTGTACTGCGACCTGCTGGTGGTCAGCCACCCGAACATCCCGGCCTCACCACTGACCTGGTCCGCGCCGCAGATCCTGCAGCAATCCGGCATACCCATCCTGATCGTGCCGCGTGACTGGGCGGATAAACCCATCGGGAGGAAGGTACTGGTCGCATGGAACGGCAGCCGGCAATCACGCCGCGCCATTGCCGATGCGATGCCGATGCTCATCAAGGCCGAAGAAGTCAGCTTGCTGATCATCGATGCCGAACGCAACGCCGAGTTGCACGGCGACGAACCGGGCGCCGACATGGCCGCCTATCTCGCCCGCCATCACGTGAGAGTTGATCTACAGCGCGTCACCTCCGCAGGTGTTCCCATCGCCGAGGTGATCGTTGCGCATGCACAGGACGCGCAGTGCGATATGGTGGTGTTTGGTGCGTATAGCCGCCCAAAACTCAGTGAAGCGCTGTTCGGCGGTGTGACCCGGACCCTGCTTGCGGAGGTTCCAGTCCCGCTGTTCGTTTCACAGTAGCTGCAACGATCACGTCACTGCATCGAACAACAGCTGGGCGCACACGATCAAGCGGGTGCGTCAGGCCAAACCAATCTCCTGCTGACTCTCCTTCAGCGGGGATGCCTCCCGGTCTCTCCCCCGACCGTGGAGTCCTGCAGTCCCTTGGACTGCGCGAATGTCGCGATGACGTCCGCGCCGGGAGGCGGTAGAGCCCCGCCTCCCGGCTTTTTGCAGATGACGATGGAGTAGCGAAAGCGCATTTTGAAAGCGCACCAATGCCTGTATCCGCGCTGCGCCACCACACGCGACTGGCTACATCAACATGCCCAAATCATGTCGCGGAAGCGCACCGCCGGACGCACAAGAGAACAACGCCCGCACAGTGTCATACGTAACCTTTCTGCCTAAACGAACACGGAATGAATCAGCCGTAAATCCGCGACAAACCGTCTCAAATACGCAAATACATCGCGGCTTTTCCACTCGTAGAATCGAAAGTGCCGAGGACATCGCGGCAGTACCGCTACCACCACACAGGTAGCAAGGCGAACTATCCCGTTTGAGTAACCTGCAACAGGAAACATCAATGAACGTCCGCGAACTCCTGCAGTCCAAGAAACAAACCGTAGTCACCATCGATGTGGAAGACACCATTGGCGCTGCCGCGCACAAGATGAGCGCGCACAAGATCGCCGCGTTGGTGGTGATGAAAGACGACGCACCGGTAAGCATCATTTCCGAGAAAGACATCGTGCGCAGCCTGGCCGATGATGGCCCGCAGGCAGGACGCCGCGTCATTTCCACCCTTCCCTCCACCGGATTGGAAGGCATCGCACCCGAGGCAAGCCTCAAGCAGGCCATGGCATTGATGACCTACTCGCGCCACCGCCACCTGATGGTGACCGAAGGTTCGAAGCTGGTCGGCATCCTCAGCCTCGGCGATATCGTCAAGAACCTGCTCAGCGAACTGGAACTCGAGAAAGCAGTGCTGCAGGACATCTACACCGCCGCACACTGAACCCCCTGTGTTCGAGCTGAGCCTATGAGAGCAAACCGGGGTGGGGGGGGGGGGTTGGTGGGGGGAGCCCGCCGGGGGCGGCGGTGGTGGGGGGGTATGCCCCAGGCCGGGCGCGGCCGGACGTGGGGGGGGGGCGG
>NZ_JBXFWF010000032.1:0-48026 GCF_056854515.1 Stenotrophomonas sp. STEN063 | reverse complement strand
CCCACAACCTTCGGTCAGGAGAGGGCGGAGCGCGTGTCGTTGTAGGAGCGGCGTAAGCCGCGAAGCTGACAGCAATGAAGCGAGAGCCATCGCGTCGCCCGGATGAAAACGCACATGCAGTTGGCCGGCGAGCAAGGAATATGCAGGCGGTTGCATCTGTGGCTTCGCGGCTGACGCCGCTCCTGCAAAAAGGCTCGCATCAACAGCTACCGGAATCTCATCTCGCCAAACGGCAGAAGGCCACCGCATGCGGTGGCCTTGTGCTTGCATCAAACCGCTGTGTGGATTACTTGCCCGGTTCGAGCTTGATCCAGTCCAGCGTCCACATGTTGGGGCGGGTGTCGCCGGTGAAGCGCACGCACAGGTCGCCGCGTGCTGCGGGGGCGGTGATGCTGGCGTCCAGCTCGAGGAAACCGTCGGCGTTCGGTTCGGCCGGCAGTGCTACCGAGGCCAGTGGCTTGCCTTCGCAGTTGGCCAGGATCTCCATTTCGCCATGGGCAGTGCGCGCCGGCGCGAACTTGCGCGACGGCTCGTCATGGGCCAGCTGGAAGTTGTACGGAATGCGGCCTGCACGCACCTTGATGCGGCTGATGTCCGACAGGTCGACATCACTCCACAACCAGCACGGGTTGAAGATGTTGACGTTGAACACTTCGCGCTCGCCTTCTGCCGGGCCGTCATCTTCCAGGCGCAGCAACAGCTTGCCGCCATTCGGGCACAGGCCCAGCTGGGTGTCTTCGCGGACCAGCAACGAAGCAGCGTCAAGCTTGAAGGTGTTGACGCTGGCCAGGGGCTTGCCATCAAAGAACGCGGCGGTCTGTACCTGCAGCGGCACCTTCAACTGCAGTGGTTGCGCGTACAGCGGCGAGCTGGCGGTGACCGGGCTGCCATCCAGCGTGTAATGCACCGGGTAGCCCAGTGGATTGTTCAGGCTCACCTGCACCGCGCCAGTGCGGTGCTCACCCTTGTCGATCATGTCGACCTGGAACGGCGTCTTCGCATAGGCGATGTTCATCGCCTGGTAGCGCTGCAGCTGCTGCGGCAGGCGCTGCAGGAAATTGCCGAAGTTGCGCTTGTCCTGCGGGCTCCAACCGGTCTCGGCGACCGCAGCCAGGCGCGGGAACAGGTTGTGCTCCAGGTTCTGGTTGTTGCGGGTGTGCTCGTTGAACATGTTGGCCTGCAGGCCAAGGATGTGCGAGCGCTTGTCGGCAGCGAGCTCGGCCGGTACCGGTTCGAACTCGTAGGCCTTCTGCAGGGTGATGGTGGCCGGGCGGCCCGGCGGCTCGTTCGGCGACTCGGTCTGCAGGTAGTCCATGTACATGTGGCTGACCGGCGACATCACCACGTCGTGGCCTTCGCTGGCGGCCTTGAGCCCGCCCTCGGTGCCACGCCAGGACATCACCGTGGCTTCCGGCGGCAGGCCGCCTTCGAGGATTTCATCCCAGCCGATCAGGCGGCGGTCGTGCTGCTCCAGGAACTTCTCCAGGCGCTTGATGATATGGCTCTGCATTTCCATTTCATCCTTGGCGCCGAGTTCGCGCATGCGCTCCTGCACGCGCTTGGAGGCGATCCACTGGTCCTTGACCGCTTCGTCACCGCCGACGTGCACGTACTTGGACGGAAACATCTGGATCACTTCTTCCAGCACGTTCTCCAGGAACTGGAAGGTGGCTTCCTCGGTGTTGAACAGGTTCGGGAACACGCCCCACTGGTTGTCGATGACCAGCTTCTGTTCGGTGGTGCCAAGCTCCGGGTAGGCGACGATGGCGGCGGTGGCATGGCCGGGCACGTCGATTTCCGGGATCACCTGGATGTGGCGTTCGGCGGCGTAGGCGATGATTTCGCGGATCTGCTCCTGCGTGTAGTAGCCGCAGTACTGGCGCGCTTCGCCGGTGGCGGCATTGATGCCGGCATCACCCAGCGGCACGCGGCAGCTGCCGACTTCGGTCAGTTTCGGATAGCGCTTGATCTCCATGCGCCAGCCTTGATCATCAGTCAGGTGCCAATGGAAGGTATTGAGCTTGTGCTGCGCCATCGCATCGAGCAGCTTCTTGATCTCGTCCATGCTCTGGAAGTGACGTGCCGAGTCGAGCATGAAGCCACGCCATGGGAAGCGCGGGGTGTCATTGATGGTGGCGGCGGCGACATGGCCTGGCGTATTGCCGGTCAGCAGCTGCGCGGCGGTGACCGCGCCGTAGAACAGGCCGACATCATCACCGGCGCTGATGTCGATGCCGGTGTTGGAAACCTTCAATGCGTAGCCTTCGGCGGTGTTGAGTGCCGAAGGATCGAGGCGGAAGCGGATCTGCGCCTTGCTGGCGTTGTCGGCCACGGTGAGGGTCGGGCCGCCGTTCTGCTTGAGCAGGGTCACGAACTGCGCGGCGGCGCGGCGCGCGGCCTCGTCGTTGCCGCCGACGCGGGCGGAACTCTGCAGCACGAAGTCCTTGCCGCCGTCAGCCTGGTAGCTGGCGGGCAGGGGGACAAGCGAAGGGGCGGAGGTGGTGTCGGCGGCCTGTACCTGCAGGGCGGACATGCCCAGCAATACGCAGCTGCTGAGCCACGGCGCGCGGCTGCGCTTGTGGAAGGACTTCGTCATGGGCGGAGCTCCTGTCTGTGCTTGGGCGGCAGTGTGTAGTGCCGCATTGATCTTGTGTAGTGCCGAGCCAAGCTCGGCAGGATGTTGCTGTTGCTGTTGCTGTTGCTGTTGCTGTAGCGCCGGGCCATGCTCGGCAGCGCAAGCATTGCCGAACGAAGCCGATGCCGGGCATGGCTCGGCACTACATGGGGCAAGGGCATTGCCGAGCATGGCTCGGCAATGCGCCAAAGGCTAAAAAAAACCGGGCCCGGAATGATCCAGGCCCGGCGGGTCACGCTGACCGGCGATGTTGCCTGCCGGGATCGATCAGTACTTGAAGCGGAAGTTCAGGTAGTACTGGCGACCGTTCTCGTAGAACGCGCTCGGAATCGTCGTGCTCTGGTAGTACTTCAGGGTCGGGTTGTTGAGGTTCAGCGCATCGAAGCTGACGCTCAGCCAATCCGTCGCCTTGTAGCTCAGCGACAGCGACAAGGTGCCGAAGTCGTCCTGGTAGTACGGATTCGCACCCTTCAGGCCGATCAGGAACGACGAACGGTAGGTGTAGCTGACGCGTGCGCCGAAGGTGTCGTTCTCGAAATAGCCGCCCACGTTGTAGGTGTTCTTCGAGGTGCCCAGCAGGTTGTTGCTGCCGTCCGCCCAGGTGTGCGAGGTGCTGCCATCGGCGTAGGTGTAGTTGGCATTGACACCGAAGTTGTCGCCGATCGGCTGCTCATAGGCGACTTCCAGGCCGGTGACCTTGCCGTTGGAATTGACCGGCACGGCGACCTGGTAGGCCTCCAGCTGGTTGGTCAGTTCGCTGAACAGCATCTGCGTTTCGGTGCCGAAGGCCACGTAGTCCTTCAGGTTCATCGAGTACGCGCCCACCGACAACATGCCGCGCGGCATGAAATACCACTCGATGTTGGCGTCGAAGTTGGTCGACAGCACCGGGTTCAACTTCGGATTGCCACCGCCACCGGTGCGGCTCAGGTCCGAGCCCCACGACGAAGCGCCCAGTGCCGAGAAGTCCGGCAGGGTCTGGGTCTGCGACGCGGCGAAGCGGAACACGAGGTTATCGCTCATGTCGAACTTCAGGTTGGCGCTGGGCAGGATGCGGTCGTGCTTGTTGTTGAACGACAGTGCCTTCCACATGCCGAACAGGCTGCTTACATCGGCGTTGGCGATATCGCTGACGGCCTGGTAGGTGTTGATGTCCTGGTCGATGTTGACGTAGCGCAGGCCGACATTGCCGCTCCAGCGATCGCCAACGAAGTTGGCCTGGACGTAACCGGCAAAGTTCTTCTCGGCAACCTTCCACTCGCCGCCGTAGTTGTGGCGGCCGTTCGGGCCGTCATTGTTCGACAACCAGGTGGAGTTTTTGAGGATCGCCTCCTTCAATGCGGCCGGGGTGAAGTACCACAGGTCGCGCGGGAAGTTGCCGCCGATGCCGCCGGCAAAGCCACCCGGGAAATTGGCGGTGGCGCCGTTCTTCAGGGTGTCCCAGATGTTGCCGGGGGTTGCTCCTTCCGGCGACAGCGCTTCGCGCTTGTGGTCGGCATAACGCAGGCCGAAGTCCAACGAGCTGAGCGTGCCGACATCGAAGTACTGGCTGAAGTCGGCGGTGAACCACTTCTCCTTGTCTTCAGCGGTGACTTCCTGGTTACCCCAGGTGCCAAAGCTGGTGACGCCGGCCGGGCTGATGTCGCCGCCGACGCTCCAGTCGATCGGTGCACCATTGCCGTGGGTGCTCCAGCTGGCACCACCACCGCGGGCTGCGGTGACTTCGGCGATGAACTGGCGCGGGGTCGAGCCGGTGCCCTTGGTGCTGCCGGCCTGGAACTTGGCATTCAGGCCATCATTGATCTGCCAGTCCGCATCGGCAGTGATGTAGCTGCTCTTGGCGGTGGCTTCGCGGTAGATCATGTCGTACACCGCATAGTCGGTGCCTGGCTTGCCCGAATAGGTGGCGTTGGTCAGTACGCCATCCTTGACCACGTAACCCGCATCCGGTGCCTGGGTGTTGGCGAAATTGCCGCCCCACAGCATGAAGTTGCGGTTGTAGTTGTTGGCGTCCATCTTCGAGCTGAAGCCTTCCAGGCCCAGGGTCAGGTTGTCGGCTGGCTTGAATTGCAGTGCGAGCAGGCCGCCCTTGCGCTCACGGGTCTGTTCGAACAGGGTCGAACCGAGCAGGCTGGGGACGTAGACGCCGGCCAGGTCCGGGTTGGACTGGGCAACGGCGCTGTCGGCGCCGATCTGGAAGAAGCCGGACGGGATTTCCTGGGCTTCGCGGCGCAGTTCACGCTTCTGGCTGAAGGCCTGCACCATCACGCCGAAGGTGTTGTCTTCGTTCTTGTAGTTGAACAGGCCCGACAGCTGCGGATCATTGGATTCGGCTGCATCCGAGCGCACTGCGCCGATCGAGGCTTCTGCAGTGATCTGCTTGGAGAATTCCAGCGGCTTGCGGGTAATGATGTTGACGGTGCCGGTGGTGCCGCCATCCTGCAGCTTGGCCTGCGAGGACTTGTGCACTTCCACCGAACGGACCAGCTCGGACGGCAGCAGGGTGTAGCTGACGCTGCGGCCGACGTTGCTGCCCTGGCTCAGTACGAACCAGTCAGCCGAACCAACGGTATGGCCGTTGATCAGGGTCTGGGTCAGGCTCGGGCTGGTGCCACGCAGGCTGACGCGGTCGGCTTCGTCGAAGCCGCCTTCGTCGGCCGAGGACGAGCTGATGTTGACGCCCGGCAGGCGCTGCAGGGTATCGGCGACGTTGTGCGCGGGCAGCTTGCCCACGTCTTCAGCGGTAACCACTTCAACGCGCGAGTTGGCTTCGCGCTTGGTGTCCAGCGATTTTTCCATCGAGCCGCGGATACCGGTGACGGTCACGGTGTCCAGGTCGGTGGCGTTCTGAGGGGCTTCCTGCGCGTGTGCGCTGAAAGCAATACAGCTGACGATAGCTGCCGAAAGCAGGGTCTTGCGATGCATGTTGTCTCTCCTCAACATCAAGATTGATTGGCACTGCGTGCCGCGTTACTACAGGGTCCTGCTGGTGGATCTGTTGCTTATGCTGCTGAAGGCTTACGTGGCCGACTTTTCCAGATACCAACTGGCGGCGCCGATGACGCCCAGTTGCCCGTGCTCTACCAGCTTCACGGGAATGCTTTGCAACGCCTTGCGCATCGGCCCCTTGTTGAGGAAGCGTTCGACGAAGGTGCTGTTCAGAAGGAACTGGCTGATCTTCGGCAGGATGCCGCCAGCCAGATAGATGCCGCCCTGCACGCCGTAGAGCAGGGCCATGTCACCGATGGTCGAGCCGAGGATTCCGCAGAACAGCTGCAGGGTTTCCACGGCCAGCGGATCACTGCCATCGCAGGCGGCGGCGCTGACGGCATCGGGGGTGGTGTGCACCGGCGTGACGCCGCGCACCGCGCATAGCGCGTTGTACAGGTTGAGCAGGCCGGGGCCGGACAGTGCCTGTTCGATCGATACATGTGGACGGTCCTGCAGCATCTGCTGCAGCACCGCCATTTCCAGTTCGGTCGTGGCTGCCAGCGAGGCCTGGCCGGCTTCGGTCGCCAGGACCACCGAGCGGTTGCCGACCGGGATCCACACGGCGGCGCCCAGGCCGGTGCCCGGGCCGATCACCAGGGTCGGGCCGCGCTCGGCTTCGGCCGGGCCGGTCAACTGCAGGACCTGGCTGGCACTGATATGGCCGGCGGCATGCGCGACCGCTTCGAAGTCGTTGACCAGATGCACGCCAGCAAACCCGAGGTCATCGCGGATGCGGGTGGACGACAGCGGCCACGGCAGGTTGGCCGAGATCACAGTGCCGTCCGGCAGCGCGTAGCCGGCGGTGGCGATCACGCAATGCTCGACCGGTGGGTTATGGCTGGCGAAGTCGGACAGGATCGCGCTGAGGCTGGGATAGTCCGCGCAGCGGTACTTGCGATAGGACAGTACGTCGATCGACGGGTCGTTTGCTGCCGCGGCCCGGATCAGGCCGACGCGGACGTGCGTGCCACCCACGTCGGCGGCGAAGAAGGGCCGGGAGGCGGGGTCGAGGCGGGTGGTCTGCAGTGGGGGGACGACAGCTGTCACTCGGTTTCCCTATGGCGAGGCGGAGCGCCCGGAGGGGCACCATTGGGGGGCGAGTCTGTAATCGTTCTGACAACGATGTCAACGAATAATTGAAACTTTCGATGCTGCGCCGCAGCGTGTCTGCGCAAACCTTGCGCCGCCTGCATTTGTTGCATCCGATAGCGTGCAGTGGCTTAACTTGCAGGGTTTTCTGCCAAAAGCCTGATCCTTACGGGCTTATGGGACATTCCTGATGAGCTGCCGGAATAACCCTGCGAAGCTGCGTTGTTGACAAACTTGTCCGCAGCAAACCATAAATGTGACAACGTTGTTCCCACGTAAGTCGCCGGACGGCCTCGATCCGTCTCCCGCATCCGCAGGAGCTTTGCCCATGTCTGCTGTTCCCGTCTCGACGCCGCGTACCAGCATGGCGTCGTCCATCGCCATCGTCGGCGTGCTGTTCTTCATCATCGGCTTCTGTACCTGGATCAACGGCCCGTTGATCACCTTCGTCAAGCTGGCCTTCGACGTGAACGAGGTATCAGCCTTCCTGGTACTGATGGTGTTCTACCTGTCTTACTTCTTCCTGGCCTTGCCTGCGTCCTGGATCCTCGGTCGCACCGGCATGAAGAAAGGCCTGGCGCTCAGTCTGGCGGTGATGGCGGTTGGTGCGATGGGCTTCGGTGAGTTCGCCACGCAGCGATGGTTCGGCGGTGCGCTCGCCGGCCTGTTCGTCATCGGCGGCGGCATGGCCCTGCTGCAGACTGCGGTCAATCCCTATATCAGCATCCTCGGCCCGATCGAAGGCGCCGCGCAGCGCATCGCGCTGATGGGCATCTGCAACAAGATCGCCGGCATCATCGCGCCGGTGGTGATCGGTACCTTCGTGCTGCACGGCATTGGTGACCTGGAAAGCCAGGTGCAGGCGGCCGACGCCGCAACCAAGGCCGACCTGCTCAACAGCTTCGCCGCCAAGATCCACACACCCTATATGGTGATTGCCGGTGTGCTGCTGCTGGTTGCAGTCGGCGTGCTGTTCTCGCCGCTGCCGGAAGTGCAGCCGGACCAGGCCAATGCCGTGGCCAATGACGGCAAGGCCGCCAAGCGCAGCATCTTCCAGTTCCCACACCTGTGGCTGGGCGTGATGTGTCTGTTCGTCTACGTCGGCGTGGAAGTGATGGCCGGTGACGCCATCGGTACCTATGGCAATGCCTTCGGCCTGCCGCTGGACCAGACCAAGCTGTTCACCTCCTACACCCTGTTCGCGATGCTGGTGGGCTACGTGATCGGCCTGTTGGTGATCCCGCGCTTCATCTCGCAGGAGAAGTACCTGGCGGTGTCGGCGGTGCTGGGCGTGGTCTTCACCCTGGGCGCGTACTTCACCCACGGCTATGTGTCGGTGGGCTTCGTTGCCGCGCTGGGCTTCGCCAACGCGATGATGTGGCCGGCGATCTTCCCGCTGGCGATCCGCGGCCTGGGCCGTTTCACCCAGATCGGTTCGGCCCTGCTGGTGATGGGTATTGCCGGCGGCGCGATCATCCCGCAGGCGTTTGCCCTGCTCAAGCACGCGTACCCGGAACACTTCCAGCTGGTGTTTGCCGCATTGATGATCCCCTGCTACCTGTACATCCTGTACTTCGGCACCGTAGGTCATAACGCGGGCAAGGCACGTGGCGCCTGAATCAAGCATCATGGCGGCAATCGAGCCAACGCGGGAACCGGTAATGCGTAGACCCACCATCAAGGATGTCGCCGAGCGTGCCAAGGTCTCTTTGAAGACCGTCTCGCGGGTGATCAACAACGAGCCTTCGGTGATGCAGGCCACCCGCGCGCGCGTACTGCGCGCGGTGGCCGAGCTGGACTATGAGCCCGATCCGTCCGCGCGCAACCTGCGCAGCAACACCACCTTCGTGATCGGGCTGGTGTACGACAACCCCAATCCGTACCACATCATCGGGGTACAGAACGGCGTGTTGTCGGCCTGCCGCGAGACCGGTTTCGGCCTGCAGATCCATCCCTGCGATTCGACCTCGCCGATGCTGGCCGAGGAACTGGCCGACTGGGTGCAGCGTTCGCGCCTGGCCGGACTGGTGCTGACCGCACCGATGTCCGAGCGCCCGGAACTGGTGGCCGCACTCAATGCACGCGGCATCAAGACCGTGCGCATCATCGCCGCCACCGAGGACCCGGGCGATGGCCCCTGCGTGTTCGTCGATGACCGCGATGCCGCCTACGAGATCACCGAGCACCTGATCCAGCTTGGCCACCAGCGCATCGGCTTCCTGTGGGGCGGCACCTCGCACCGTTCCAGCGGCGAGCGCTACGCCGGCTACGAAGCGGCGCTGAAGGATTACGGCATCCCGCTGGACAAGCACCTGGTGATCCCGGGCGACTACACCTTTGACGATGGCTTCCGTGGTGCGCGCCGCCTGCTGGCGCTGCGTGAACCACCTACCGCCATCTTCGGCTCCAACGACGAAATCGCCGCTGGCGTGTTGGCCGCAGCCAATTCGGCCGGCTTGAACGTGCCTTACGACCTGTCCATCGCCGGTTTCGAGGACAGCCCGTTCTCGCGCCAGTCGTGGCCGGCACTGACCACCGCCAAGCAGGCCACCGGCGACATCGCCCGCCATGCCGCGCGTTTGCTGATCAGCCAGCTGCGCACCGATGCCTACGAAGACAGCCCGGCACAGCTGCAGAACCAGGGCTTCGTACCGCAGCTGGTGGTACGTGGCTCCACCGCACCGCTGCGCCAGCAGCCGTCGCGACCTCCGTCATCTCCCCCCGACCTCTCCGAGTAACGATCCATGGCACTGCCGAGTGAAACCGAAACCTTGATGTTCAACGAGGCCGCGGAAAGCGCCTCTGTCATCGCCGCCCAGTTCGCACGCAACCGCGACGTGGTGCAGGCCCTGGCCGCAGACCTGCGCCAGAACCCGCCACCGTTCGTTGTCACCTGCGCCCGTGGCAGTTCCGATCACGCGGCTACCTATGCCAAGTACCTGTTCGAGACCCAGCTCGGCCTGGTGACCGCGTCGGCGTCGCCGTCGGTGGGCTCGGTCTATGAAGCGCCGCTGCAGCTGCGTGGCGCGCTGTATATCGTGATCTCACAGTCGGGCAAGAGCCCGGATCTGCTGCGCAACGCCGAGGCCGCCAAGGCTGCCGGCGCGCGTGTGGTGGCACTGGTCAATGTCGAGGATTCGCCGCTGGCATTGCTGGCCGAAACCGTCATCCCGCTGGGCGCCGGCGTCGAGCGCAGTGTCGCCGCGACCAAGAGCTACCTGGCGTCGCTGGCTGCGATCCTGCAGCTGGGTGCGTACTGGAAGAACGATCCGGCACTGATCGCCGCGCTGGATGCCTTGCCGGCCGCGATGTCCGAAGCATGGGCCTGCGATTGGACGGCGGTGACCGACGGTCTGGTCGATGCGCACAACCTGTTCGTGCTTGGCCGTGGCCCGGGCCTGGCTGCTGCGCAGGAAGCCGCGCTGAAGTTCAAGGAAACCTGCGGCCTGCACGCCGAAGGTTATAGCTCGGCGGAAGTGAAGCACGGGCCGATGGCGCTGGTTGGCCGCGATTTCCCGGTGCTTGCCTTCGCCCAGCCGGACGAAACCGGCGCCGGCACCCGTGCCGTGGCCGAAGAATTCGCCGCGCGCGGCGCGCAGGTATGGCTGACCGGCGAGGGCGGCAACCTGCCGACCGCATCTGCTCCGCATCCGCTGTGCGCACCGCTGCTGACCATCCAGAGCTTCTACCGCGCGATCAACGCACTGGCGCTGCGCCGTGGCAACAACCCGGACCTGCCGCCGCACCTCAACAAGGTGACGGAAACGGTCTGATGAAAACCGCGCTGCGCAATGGCCGGGTACTTGCCGGCGAGAACTTCCGTGACGATGTCGCGGTATTGATCGAAGACGGCCGCATCACTGCGGTCGTTTCCAGTGACGACCCGGCCGTTGCCGCGGCCGACGCGCAGGTAGACCTGGGCGGCGGCTGGCTGCTGCCCGGCTTCATCGACGCCCAGGTCAATGGCGGCGGCGGTGCATTGTTCAACAACCAGACCGACGTCGATGCACTGCGCACGATGGTGGCCGGGCATCGCCGCTACGGCACCACCGGCATGCTGCCGACCCTGATCAGTGACGATGCCGAGGTAATGGCGCGCGCGGTGCAGGCCACGCGCGAGGCAATCGCCAGCAAGGTGCCGGGCGTGCTCGGCATCCATCTGGAAGGCCCGTATATCGCACCGGCGCGCAAGGGCACGCACGATGCGGGCAAGTTCCGCGTGCCGGATGCCGATGAAGTGCGCATGGCGACGGCGCTGGACAACGGTGTCACGTTGATTACCCTGGCACCCGAGCGCGTACCGCTGGCAACGATCCAGCAGATGGTCGCCAATGGCGCCATCGTTGCTGCCGGTCATACCGCCGGTACCTATGACGAGATCCGTGTCGGTCTGGACGCTGGCATCACTGGCTTCACCCATCTCTACAACGCGATGTCGCCGCTGCAGGGGCGTGATCCCGGTGCAGTGGGTGCGGCACTGGAAGATGCCGACAGCTGGTGTGGCGTGATCGTCGATGGCGTGCACGTACACCCGGCCAGCCTGCGCGTGGCGCTGGCGGCCAAGCCGCGCGGCAAGGTGTTCCTGGTCACCGATGCAATGCCGATGGTGGGCTCGGACAACCCGGCGTTCGAGTTGTACGGCGAAACCATCACCGCCGTTGATGGGGTGGTCCGCAACGCTGCGGGTGCTCTGGCCGGTTCTGCCTTGGACATGATCACCGCCGTGCGCAATACGGTCGGCCTGCTGGGTCTCTCGCTGGCCGAAGCTTCGCGCATGGCGTCGACCTATCCGGCGCAGTTCCTTGGCCTGGATGATCGTTACGGACATATCGCGGCCGGCTACCAGGCCGATTTCGTATTGCTGGACGCCGATCTGCAGGTGCAGGCAACCTGGATTGCCGGTCAGCGCGACTGAGCTTCGGTCTGTGAGTAGTGCCCATGAATAAAGCCATCCGTTATGCCTCGGTGGATGCCCTGCGCGGCATCACCGTCGCGGCCATGCTGCTGGTCAACAACCCCGGCAGCTGGAGCCATGTCTACGCGCCGCTGCTGCATTCGGAATGGAACGGCTGCACGCCGACCGATCTGGTGTTTCCGTTCTTCCTGGTGATCGTCGGCGTGTCCATCGCGCTGGGCGTCGTGCCGCGGGTGGAGCAGGGCGCTGATCGTGGTGCATTGACGCGCACGGTATTGATCCGCGCCGGTCGTATCCTCGGTCTGGGCCTGCTGCTGCACTTTGTCGCCTGGTGGTGGTTGGATCTGGCGCACTACCGGCCATGGGGTGTGCTGCAACGCATTGGCCTGTGCTTCGCTGCTGCTGGCATGGCGGCGATCTGGTTGAAGCCGCGCTTGCAGTGGCTATGCATTGGCGTGTTGTTGACCGGCTACGCTGCGCTGTTGGTGGCAGGTGGCTCGCTGGAGCCCTGGCTCAATCTGAGCAGCCGCGTGGATACTTCGTTGTTCGGCGCGCTGCTGTATCAATATGACCCGGCGACCGGCCATGGCCATGATCCGGAAGGGCTGATGTCCACGCTGGGCGCATTGGCTTCGACCTTGCTCGGCCTGCGTGCCGGTGCCTTGCTGCGGCAACGTCCATGGCGATTGCTGCCTGCTGCGGTGTTGCTGTTGATTGCCGGCGGCCTGTGGGCGCAGTGGCTGCCCTTGAACAAGAACCTGTGGACCTCGTCGTATGTGCTGTGGACCGGCGGCTGGGCATTTGCGGGCCTGTGGCTGGCGCACATCCTGATCGACTGCCGGCAGTGGCCCGCGCTGGGGCGCCGCTTCGGTGTCAACGCGATCACCGCTTATGCCGGTTCCTCGGCGATGGTGCTGGCGATGATGGCCACCGGCAGCTGGGGCTGGCTGTGGGAACACCTGTTCAACCGCTGGCTGACCCCGTTGGGCGGCGCACAGTTCGCCTCGCTGGTGATGGCCCTGAGCTTCGTGGCGATCTGGTGGTTGCCGATGGCGTGGATGGACCGCCGCAAGATCTATCTGAAGATCTGAAGTGGCTGATTCTTGGCTTGTAGGAGCGGCGTAAGCCGCGAAGCTGGTGATACATGGCCAACAGAAGAAATTGCAGTTGCACAATCCAGCGGTGTCTTTTGCATTTTCGGCTTCGCGGCTTACGCCGCTCCTACAAGCAGCTCCAGAATTTCTTGGTGCCTGAGGCAATCACCGCGCCGCGCTGATTGCCTTGATCCGCGCCTTCTTCAAGGCTTCACCGATGGCGGGGCCTTGCAGGCCTTCAGTGGCGATATCGCGTGCATTGATTGCCAGTGCAGCCGCATGCAGGCGCTGCAGGGTTGCGCGCTGTGGGTAGTCACTGTCCTCGAAGCCGAGCCGTCCGCGCTTGTCGCATTCGCAGACCAGGGCCATCTGTGCGATGCGTTCGGGGCGACGGAAACCGTCGCAGCGTTGGATCAGCTCCAGCACGGTGGCGTCGCGCAGTTCGTCGATGCGATGCACGTTGAGGTGTTCGCGGCAGACCGCTTCGGCCAGTTGACGATGATCGAGCGGAATCTTCAGGCGTTCGCAGAGCTTGGCCAGCGGCTTCAGGCCGCGCTGCTCGTGCATGATGTGGCGCGGCAGTTCGTCGGTTGGAGTCAATGCCTTGCCAAGATCGTGGGTGAGCGCGGCGAACCCGATCAGGTCATCGCCCGGTGCCAGCTGTGCAGCCATGTCACTGACCATTTCCTGGTGCACGCCGGTATCCACTTCCGGGTGGAACTCGGCGCGTTGCGGTACGCCGTACAGCGCGTCCACCTCCGGCAGGATCACTGCCAACGCACCGGTATCGTGCAGGCAGCGCAGGAAGGCGGAGGGTTGTTTCATGGTCAGGCTGCGCCGCAGTTCCTGCCAGATGCGTTCCGGCACCAAGGCATCGAGTTCACCGCTGGCTGCCATATCGCGCATCAATGCGGCGGTTTCCGGTGCCAGGGTGAATCCCAAGGGGGCGAAGCGGGCCATGAAGCGTGCCGCACGCAGCACCCGCAACGGGTCTTCGACAAAGGCCGGGCCGACATGGCGCAGTACGCGCTGCTCGATATCGCGTACACCGCCCCAGGGATCGACCAGTTCGCCGGTTTCTTCGTCGCGGGCAATGGCATTGATGGTGAAGTCGCGGCGCTGCAGGTCTTCTTCCAGCGTCACCGAGGGATCGGCATCCACCACGAAGCCGCGATAACCGCGGCCGGATTTGCGCTCGGTGCGCGCCAGCGCGTGTTCCTCGCCGGTCAGCGGATGCAGGAAGACCGGGAAATCCTTGCCCACGGCCTTGAAGCCGTCCGCTTCCATCTGTGCTTGCGTGGCACCGACGACCACCCAGTCACGGTCACCGGCCTGCAGGCCGAGCAGGGAATCGCGGACAGCGCCGCCGACGAGATAAGTCTTCATGCGGCCATGATAAGGCGGATGGGGCGTCGGCCATGTCGTGCCGAGCCATGCTCGGCAGGGGCGTCACCAGCAATACCCAGTGTTGTGGGAGCGGCGTAAGCCGCGAAGCTGACAATGCTTGAAGGCCGCAAGAGCCAACCCCTCCCCAACCCTCCCCTTCGCTGCGCGAAAGGGAGGGGGCAGAAGCGGTAGTGCCGAGCCATGCTCGGCAAGGGGCGTTACCGGCCATGCATGTTCTTGTAGGAGCGGCGTAAGCCGCGAAGCTGGCGATGCAGGAAGGCCTCAAAAGCCAACCCCTCCCCAACCCTCCCCTTCGCTGCGCGAAAGGGAAGGGGGCAGCAGCGGTAGTGCCGAGCCATGCTCGGCAGGGGCTTTGCAAGCGAAAAAGCTGCCCTCACCCCAACCCCTCTCCCGCTAGCGGGAGAGGGGCTGAAGCGATAGTGCCGAGCATGGCTCGGCACTAGAGGTGTTACGGGGCTTGTTGGCAGCTGAAGGCTTTGCGCGCGCCTTGGGTCTTGCCGACCATGCGGTCGCTCAGGGTCAGGGCGTTGTTGTTGAGGCGCCAGTCGTAGATCACGCTGAAGGCCAGCACGCGCGCCACGTACTCGCGGGTTTCCTTGTAGCTGATGGTCTCGATCCAGAAATCCGGGTCGTAGTTCGGGCGTTGACTCTGCCAGCGTGCGGTCGGGGTGGGGCCGGCGTTGTAGGCGGCGATGGTGACGTAGGGCAGGCCGTTGTACTTGTCCATCAGCTGGCGCAGATAGGCGGTACCGATGGCGATGTTGGTATCCGAGTCATACAGGCTGGACGCACCGCCATAGCCGCTCAAACCAATGCTCTTGGCCACGCTGGCGCCGGTGGCGGGCAATACCTGCATCAGGCCCATGGCGTTGGCCGGCGAACGTGCATTTGGATTGAAGATGCTCTCGGCGCGGATTTCCGCCGCAATCCAGGCCGGGTCCAGCGCATTGCGGGCGGCTTCGCGGCGGATCGTGTCGTCGTGGTGCAGCGGGAAGCGCAGGTTGTACAGGCGCAACTCCTGCGGGCCTTTCAATGCAAACACTGCGCGGTCAAACCAACCGTTTTTGCTGGCTACTTCCACGGCGAGACGGCGCTGGCTGTCGTCGAAACGCGACAAGGCCTCGGCCCATTCGCGCGCGGCCCAGCTTGGGCGTTCGATCTTGAACAGCTCGATTGCGCGTACCAGCGCCGGGTCACGGGCAACAGCGGTCTTTGCTGCTGCGCTGTCGCCCGGATTCCACGGGCACAGGTTGTAGGGCTGCTTGAGCTTGTCGGCGGCCAGGAAGCCGTGGAAGGTCGGTTCGGCCGAGGCGGCGCGGTACAGCGCGGTGGCCTCGGCCGGCTTGCCGGTCTTCTCCAGCAGGCGGGCCTCGAACCAGCGCCAGCGTGAGTCGTTGCGCTGGCTGGCCGGCATCTTGCGGATGGCGGTCAGTGCTGCCGGCCAATCGCCACGTGCCATCGCTTCGCGGGTGCGCCATTCGTGCAGGCGTTCGTCATAGGCCGACTCGGGCACGGCGGCCAAACGCCGCGCTGAATCCGGCAGATAGGAAGCCACCGTCCACAGCGCAATCTCATACAGCACCTTGCCTTGCTGCTCGGCGTTGAGGGCGAGTGCCTGGGCGTATTGCGGCAGCTGCAGCTCGGCGGCGTCGGGGTCGGCCTTGGCCAGCTTCTGCAGGCCGTCGACGGCGATGCGACGGCTGCGTTCGTTCTTCGGCCAGTTCAGGGCGCGCGCGTCGGGCTTGTCGACGAAGGCTGCGTAGTCATTGGCCTGGGCCAGCTCGGCGGCTGGCAGGCCACGTGCGGCGGCACGCATCACCGCCGGTTGCTGCGCATCGGCGGCAGCGTCGATGCGTTCCCAGCGCAGCGCCGGGGTCAGGTCGCCGCGGCTGGCGAGTACCGCAAACACCGGGTCGCAGCCATCGGGCAGCGACTTGCCGGCGCTGCGCCAGACGGACTGGGCGTCGCTGGTCCATTGCGCATCGGCCCTGCCTGTTGCCTGGCGTGCGTTGAGCTCGGCACAGCGCAGGCCGGGATCGTTGCTGGTTTTCCAGTTGGCCAGCAGGGTCGGCCAGTCCTGGCGGCGGGCGAGGGCGGGCAACCAGGCCGAACGGAAGCTCTCGGCCACGGCCTGGCCCTGGTAGCGCTTGAGGAAATCCTGCGCCTGCGTGGTCGGCAACGTGTCGATGTTGCGACGCAGGGCGCTGAACTCCAGCCAGCCGTACAGCGGGTGGTCGCGCAGCGGCGCGGCGGCGTTGGCATCGAACTGCCCGCGCTCGGCATTGTCGATGGCGGTGCGCATCGCGGTGCGTTGTGCGTCCAGGTTCTGGGCCTGGACGCAGGCGCTGAGCAGCGCGGCGAGGGTGGCCAGAGGCAGCAGGAAGATTTTATTCATGGCGGAAGGATAACGGCCGCAGCGTCAACGGCAGAGCAGCAGCCCAACCCGCACATGAACAAGCGCGCCCCTTCCGTGCAAATGGAAGCTGAACAGAAGTCGCGGCATCGCTGGAAACCCCCGGAAGCAAGCGTAGCTTCGGTGGCGAGGCAGCCGGCCTCGCCCTGGGGGAACTGGAATGGCATTCAGTGCAGCAGGCAATAGCGGGCGTCCACTGGCCGATATCAACGTGACCCCATTGGTCGACGTGATGTTGGTGTTGTTGATCATCTTCATCGTGACCGCGCCGATGGTGGCGGTGCCGATCCCGGTGGATCTGCCACAACGAACCGACAAGATCGTGCAGCGTGTCGAGCCGCCACCGCCGATAGCGTTGCGGGTGGATGCATCCGACCAGCTCTTCTGGAACGGCGAGTTGCTGGCGATAGGCGATTTGCAGGCGCGGCTGCAGGCACAGGCCGATCTGCATGAGGGCAACCAGCCCGAGCTGCGCATCGACGCCTCGCCGGATGCGCAGTATCAGGTGATGGCCAAGGTGTTGGCGGCGGCCAACAACACGCACATGCAGCGTATTGCCTTCATCCAGTAGCGTGCCGCGCATGGCAGGCATCAACCAGCCGATGTGAAGGTTGATGCCTGTCGGGCGGTGATGGTGGCCGCACCGCCACGCAGGTCCGGCGACATCATCGGATCTGCCGCCCATCGCCATTTCGCCCAAGCGTTTGCAGCAGCGGCCGAATACACTAGCGGGATGCAAAATTCCCGATTCGCATCGCTGTTGCCGGTGCTGGCGGTGCTGGGCTCGGTGACCTCGTTGTCGATCGGCACGTCCTACGCCAAAAACCTGTTTCCCATCATTGGCGCGCAAGGCACCAGCGCGTTGCGCGTGGGTTTTTCGGCGCTGTTCCTGTTGCTGCTGTGGCGGCCATGGCGCTGGCATACCAGTCGCGCCGATGGCGCGGCGATCCTGCGCTACGGGTTGACGCTGGGGCTGATGAACCTGCTGTTCTACATGGCGCTGCGCACGATCCCGTTTGGGATTGCCGTTGCCATCGAGTTCACCGGCCCGCTGGCGGTGGCGATGTTCTCCTCGCGGCGGCCGATTGATTTCGTCTGGGTCGGTTGTGCGCTGGTTGGGCTGGTGCTGCTGTTGCCACTCGATGGTGGCCAGGCCTTGGATCCAATCGGCGTGCTGTATGCCCTGGGTGCCGCGCTGTGCTGGGCGTTGTACATCATCTTCGGCAAGCGTGCCGGCCATCTGCATGCGGGCCACAGTGTGTCATTGGGCTTGCTGGCGGCATCGCTGGTGGTGGTGCCGGTCGGCGTTGCGCATGCTGGCATGGCGCTGCTGGAGCCGAAGATCCTGCTGGCCGGTTTCCTGGTGGCGGTGGTGTCCAGTGCGATCCCGATGTCGCTGGAAATGATGGCGCTCAAGCGCCTGCCCAAGGAGACCTTCGGCATCCTGATCAGCATGGAGCCGGCCGTGGCGGCGCTGTGGGCATTGCTGTTGCTGCACGAGCATCTGACCGGCCTGCAGTGGCTGGCGATCGGCTGCACGGTGTTGGCTTCGGCGGGCAGTACCTTGACCGCGCGGCGGCGACCACCGCCAGCCGCGGTGGCCGGCTGAGCCTGCGCTCAGCGCAGGCTGTTGGCGGGGACTTCGACTTCCATTTCAACGGCCAGATGGTCCGAGTGCGCGGCGGGAACGGCGCGGGTGTCGAGCATCTTCAGGTTGTCGGAAATCAGGATGTGGTCGATGGCGCGGTCCGGACCCCAGCTGGGGAAGGTCGGTACCAGGCAGCTCGGCGGTTGCAGCCGGGTCTTGTGGTACAGCACGCGCATCTCCGGGCGATCCGCCTTGCAGTTGAAGTCACCCATCAATACCGCGTTGGGATGATCAGCCAGCACATCGGAAATGAAGTCCAACTGCGACAGGCGCGAGCCGGTACCCAGCGATAGATGCGCCACCGCCACGGTCAGGCCTTCGTCGCCATCGCCATAGCGGGCGACCAGCAGGCCGCGGCCACCGATGCGGCCGGGCAGGGCGTGGTCCTGAACTTCCACCGGCTCAAGCCGGCTCAGCAGGCCATTGGCGCTGGAGGCGACGCCGCCCATGCGCCGGTTGGGCTGGTGCGCCCAATAGTTGAAGCCCGCGCGTTCGGCCAGGTAATGGGTCTGGTTGGTGAAGCCCGAGCGCAGGCTGCCCGGATCGGCCTCCTGCAGGCCGACGATGTCACGGCCGCTGGCCAGCTTGGCGATCGCGTCAAGGCTGGAGCGCTTCTGGCCGGCAGGCAACGCATGTGACCAGCTGCGGGTCACATAGTCGCTGTAGCGGCGGGTGCTGGAGCCGGCCTGGATGTTGGCGGTCAGCAATCGCAATGTCTGGGTGGGGGATTTCACGACGGGTCGAACTCAAGGGCCTCGTTACCGAGGCCCTTGATACCTCACTTGGCGTTGGCGGCGCGTTCGCGCGCGATCAGGTGGTCGGCAATGCGAAGCATGTCTTCATAGCCCTTGCCCTTGACCAGGTACTTGCCGTTGATGATCAGCGACGGGGTACCGGTGATCTTGCTGCGCTGGGCGAACTGCTTGCCGCGGTTGACCTTGGCGGCGACGCCGAAGCTGCCCATGGTGTCGGCGAAGGTCTTGGGGTCGACGCCGTACTTGCCGTAGAAGTTGGCGATGTCCTGCACCGAATCGGTGCCGCGCTCGCCCTTCAGGGTCTGCTCGATGTGGATGGCGGTGTACAGCGCGTCGTGGGTCTTTTCCTGCACGCCCAGGGTCTCGGCGGCGTAGAAGGCACGTGCGTAGTTATCCCAGATACCGCCGAAGGCGGCCGGTACGTAGACGAAGTTCACGTCCGAGGGCAGGCCAGCCTTCCACGAGCTGATCAGCGGCTGGAAGCGGGCGCAGGCCGGGCAGACGTAGCCGAAGATCTCGGTGACTTCGACCTTGCCGGTGGCCGGCTGGAACGGCTGGCCACCTTCGATGGCGACGTAGTCGGTGCCGGCAACCGGCTCCGGGCCGACCAGGCGGGCCTGCGCCGGGACCGGGGCTGCCGGAGCGGCGTCGGTGGCAGCCGGGGCAGCGGTGGCACCTTCAGGGCTTGCACCTTCAGCGGCCGGGGCCGGGGTGGCGGCTGCCGGAGCGGCCTCGGTTGCGGCCGGGGCTGCCGGAGCGGTGGTATCAGCAGTGCCGTCCTGGGCCTTGCAGGCAACCATCAGCGGCAACAGGGCAGTCAGGGCCAGGGCGAAGCGGATCTTCATCGGGAGGGATCTCCAGCAGGGTGTGTTTGGGGCGCCGGGCAGATGGGCTGCAACCGACGCGCGCAGGGACGCATTATGTGCGTATTCGGCTGAACAGGTGACCCGGCTCAGCCGGGCTTCAGCGGAGGTTTCAGCGGCGGCTGGCGCCAGTGCGTTCGCGGGCCACCAGGGCAGCGGCGATGCGCAGGGTGTCGTCAAACGTCCTGCCCTTGACCAGGTACTTGCCGTTGACGATCAGCATCGGCGTACCGGTGACCTTGACCCGCATGGCGAAGGCGCGGGCGTACTTGACCTTGTCATCCACCTGCTGGCTGCGCAGCGCTTCGATAAAGCGCTGTGGCTGCACGCCGTACTGGGCATAGAAGGTTGCCAGTTCGTCGGGCGTGACATTCTGTGCTGGCAGGCTGCCCTGCACATGCAGCGCCTTGAACACGTCGGCATGGCTGCGCTGGCGTACGCCGACCTGTTCGGCGGCATAGAAGGCACGCGCGTAGGAATCCCAGTAACCGCCAAACGCCGCCGGCACCGGGGTGAAGCGCACGTCGGCCGGCTGCTTGGCCACCCATGCCTCCAACTGCGGCTCGAAGTGGGCGCAGTGCGGGCAGGTGTAACCAAATACCTCGACGACCTCGATCTTGCCGGCCAGCGGCGCAAACGGACCCGGCTCGGCGATCACTTCATAGTCATCGCCTTCGACCAGCGCGGCAGGGGCGGCGGCACAGGCCGAGAGTGGGGCTATTGCCAGCAGCATCAGCAACAGTCGGGGGAACAACTTCATCGTGGGGAGTCTCCGTTGGAAAAACAGACGCCGACCTTGCGGCCGGCGTGTCTGCGTGAGGCAGTTGCCGGGTCGCCGGAGCGACCGGCGGGTATCAGGGTTGCGCGGCGGCGGTGGCTACCGCGGCATCGTTGGCTCGATCATGCAGGCCTTGGACGTAACTGGCTAGCGCCTGGATCTCCTGTCCGGTCAGCGCGTGGCTGATCTGGGCCATGATCTTGAACTGTGCGGCATCGGCCTCGCCGGTCTGGCCAGACTGGTAGCGCTGCAGACGTTGCGCGACGTAGCCGGCATGTTGGCCGCCGATATGCGGATAGGCTGGGCCCGGGTTACCAGCGCCGGTCGGACCATGGCAGGCGATGCAGGCCGGGATGTTGCGGCTGGCGTCACCGCCACGGTAGAGCTTCTGGCCGACTTCGAAGAACTTCATCCCCTGGTACGGGCCGTCGCTGACCACGGCGTCATCGGCCACACCGGCACCGGACTTCTGGGTGGCGAAGAAGGCGCCGATATCGCGCATGTCCTGCGGGGTAAGCCCCTGTACGAACGGCAGCATCGCGGCGACTGCGCCTTCGGTGCGCTGGCCACTGGCGATCAGGGCTGTTTCCTTGGCGATATAACGCTCGCTCTGCCCGGCCAGGCGCGGGTAGATCTCCACGGCGGAGTTGCCGTCGGCGCCGTGGCAGGCCGCACAGGTGGACGCTTTGGCCTCGCCGACCTTGGCATCACCGGGCTTGGTCTTGCTGAAGTCGATTTCCAGCGAAGCGGTCTGTACAGGCGCATTGTCCGGCACGGCGATGACCGAGCTCTGGGCAAAGGCGACGGCGGCAATTACGGGGACTACCAGTGCTGCAACGGCAAGAACACGAGCATGGCGCATGCTGAAGCTCCGTGTGGACCGGGCCGGGCGGGGCTTTCCGCCGGCATCGCCCGGATTATCAACGGCGTTTTGCGGCACGGTCAACGCAGCAGTGCAGCAAAATCGGCCGGGTCGGTGGTCCCGGGACAGCGGCCAGGCCGACGCGCGGCGTCGCAACATGCGATCCTATGCCTATGTCATTGCTCATCGAACGCGCCCGTTACCACCTTTCCGCCCACAATTCCCGGCAGTTGCCGCCGGATCTGGGGGCCGAAGTGGCATTTGCCGGTCGCTCCAACGCCGGCAAGTCCAGCGCGCTCAACGCGCTGACCCGCCAAAATTCACTGGCCCGCGTCTCCAAGACCCCTGGCCGCACCCAGCAGCTGGTGTTCTTCGAGGTAACCCCCGAGGCGCACCTGGTCGATCTGCCCGGCTACGGCTACGCCAAGGTGCCGCTGGACCTGCAGGCGCACTGGCAGGCCTTCATCGACCAGTACTTCCGCACCCGTAATGCCCTCAAGGGCCTGGTAGTGGTGATGGATATCCGTCATCCGCTGAAGGACTACGACCGGCAGATGCTGGGGTATGCGGTACAGCGGGGCCTGCCGGCGCATGCGCTGCTGACCAAGGCTGACAAGCTCGGCCGTGGCCAGCAGATGCAGACCCTGCAGAAGGTGCGCAAGGAACTGCACTCGGTTTTCGGTGACACGGTCAGCGTGCAGACCTTCTCCGGCGAATCGCGCCAGGGCGTGGACGAAGCGCGCGGCATCATCGGTGGCTGGCTGGGCCTTAATCCGCCGGCAGCTGACGGTGCAGAGGATGCAGGAGTGGCGTAAGCCTTGTAGGAGCGGCGTAAGCCGCGAAGCCCAAGATGCTCGGATTGTGGGAGCGGCGTAAGCCGCGAAGCTGATGCTCTGTCAGTATCCACCGCAGAACAAACGCCGCCTTGTCAGGGCGGCGTTTTTGTTTTGTGGTTTTTTGGTTGTTGCCAAAGCCAAAGCCAAAGCCAAAGCCAAAGCCAAAGCCAAAGCTTCCCTCACCCCTACCCCTCTCCCGTAACCGGGAGAGGGGACAGCAACGGCAACGGCAAGAGCAACAGCCACAGCAACAGCAACAGCAACAGCAACAGCCACAGCCACAGCCACAGCCACAGCCACAGCCACAGCATCACTTCAGCGGCGAGAACTCACCCGGTACCCACGCAAACGCCTCAGCTGCGCGACGCACATGGCCGAGACCCGGGAACGGCAGGTGCGCACCGGCCACCCACCAGCCCTGGTCGGATGCTTCGGCCATCAGCCGGCGGCGGCTGGCAATGGCGGCGGTGCGGTCGCTGTCGGCCTCGAAGGCGGCATCCGGGCGGGCGAACTGCGCCGCATGGAAATGCACGATGTCGCCCCACACCAGCAGCTGTTGGCCGCTGCCACCCTCAATCAGGTACGAGACATGGCCGGGGGTATGACCGTGGCTGTCCAGCGCGGCGATCCCTGCCGGCAGGGGCTCACCCGGACCGAACCGGTGCAACTTGCCGGCGGCCACATAAGGCGCCACCGCATGGCGGGCCAGGCCAAACGCGAACCGCAGCGGCTGCGGGGCAGTGGTTTCGCTGGCCGGATCGAGCCAGTACGCGGCATCGGCCTGTGACAGCCACACCGTGGCTTTCGGGAAGGCCGGCTTGCCCTGTGCATCCAGCAGGCCGCACATATGGTCCGGATGGGCGTGGGTCAGCAGCACGTCATCGACATCGGCCGGGTTGTAGCCGGCGGCGCGCAGGTTGCCCAGCACCTGGCCCAGGCCGATATCAGCGCCGAAGCATTGTGCAGTGCCGGTATCGATCAGGCTCAGATGATCGCCGCGTTGTACCAGATAGGCGTTGACCGCGGTCTGCAGGCCTTTGCCATCCTCCGGTACATAGCCATGCTCAAGCAGGCGGGTGACCGCGCCGGGATCAATGCCGACCAGTTCCTGGCGGCCCAGTGCCACTGCGCCGTCAAACAAGGCGGTTACCTGCAGGTCGCCGATCTGTTGGTGATAGACACCGGCAACCTGCTGCTGCACGACATGCGTGCTGCGCGCCTGCGCGGTGCAACTGGCGGCGAGGATCAGCAAGGCGGCGGCGATACGGTGTCGGGGGCGGATGCGCATGGGGGTTCCTGCAGATACGGCTGTGCCGCGGGAACTCAATGCTGCGCTGGAGTGCCGCCGCGTTTCGCTCACAATGCTGCGCGAAACGCTCGCATCACGATCAGCTGTTGCCGATTGCCGCAGGCTCCAGGCCGTAGCGCGCGGCGAAGCGCTTGTTGAAGCTGCCCAGCGAGCGATAACCGGCGCGCGCTGCCACGGTCTTCAGCGGCAGGCGGGTGGTGTAGAGCAACTGCATGGCATGCGCCAGTCGCGCATCGGCTACCAGCTCGCGCACGCTGAGTTGTTCGCCGGCCAGGCGCCGCCGCAAGGTGGCACCACTGATGCCCAGGTGCGATTCGAAGTCACGGGATTGCCAATCGCGCTCCGGCTGCGCGGCAACCAGATCGCGGATGCGATCGCCCAGACCGGGCTCGGGCGCGGCGAGCAGGCTGCCATGGCCACGACGGCAGAAGGCCACCACCAGTGCGGCCAGGGCCAGTCGCGCCTCGGTGTAGTGGCCGTCCTGCAATGCCTGCCGCCATTGCAGCAGGGCCGCACCGTGTTCGGCCAGCGACAGACCTGCCAGCGCATTGCCGGCATCGGGCAGGGCGTCAGTCCACAAGGCGCGCGCTGCAGCCAGTACTTCCGGGCATAGCGGCACGATGGCACTCAGATACAAACCACTGTGCGGATCGGGAATATTGACCACGTCGATGCGGCTGCGGCGGGTAATCAGGAACAGGTCGCCCGGGCCGAATTCCAGCGACTGCTGCGCAGTGCGGGCTTGCTTGCGCCCCTGCAGCAGGATGGCGAACTGTGGCTGCGGAATGTCCACCGAGCTTGCGCCGTGCTCGCGACGCGCGGTGATGCAGGCGTAGCCTTCGGCACGCTCGCAATCGACCAGCGAGGACAGCTGAGCCAGCAAGTGGAGTGTGGGATCGGCTTCGGTAGTCATCGTTTACACGGTGATCTGGAACAGGTGGCCGATGGCTGCGGCGGCGGCCATCGCCAATGCACCCCAGAACACCACCCGCAACGCGCCGCGCAGAACGGGGGCGCCGCCGGCGCGCGCGGCCAGTGCGCCGGTGATGCACAGCCCGACCAGGGTGGCGGCTGTGGTCACCTGCGCTACCAGCGCATGCGGGGCCAGTAGTGCGGTCAGTACCGGCAGCGCCGCGCCGACGATGAAGGCGCTGGCTGACGCTGCCGCCGCCTGCAGCGGGCGGGCGCGCAGTTCCTCGGTGATGCCCAGCTCATCGCGGGCATGCGCGGCGAGGGCGTCGTGGGCGGTCAGCTGCTCGGCAACCTGCTGGGCCAGTTCGGGGCTGAGCCCGCGGCGGCGGTAGATGCCGGCCAGCTCCTGCAGCTCGCTGTGCGGGTCTTCGTGCAGCTCGCGTCGCTCCATGGCCAGATCGGCATGTTCGGCGTCGGCCTGGGACATCACCGAGACATATTCGCCAGCCGCCATCGACATGGCGCCGGCCACGGTGCCGGCGATGCCGGTGGCCAGGATCGCCGAGGCGCTGGCGCCGCCTGCGGCCACGCCGACAACGAGACCGGCGACCGAGACGATGCCGTCGTTCGCGCCCAGCACGGCGGCACGCAACCAGCCGACGCGGTCCGAACGGTGGGTTTCACGATGATGGGTGCGACTCATGCCTACAGTGTAGGACGAGTGCCCAGTCAGCCGCGGAATGACTCGCAGCCGCAGCGCCAGCGGCGGTCAAGTCTGCTTTTATAGGACGCTGAAAACCGCTGCCGTGACACGATGGCAATGTGCGCCACGATATAGTGCGCCCTTGCGATGGCGGGGGCTGGCCCCCACCTTCCCGCCCTGACCAGAATTCTGCGAGCCTGCCCTTGTCGAGCCCGAGCCACGTCGCTGACACACCCATCACCCACCGCGACCAGTTGGTCCAGAGCATCGCGGCGGGTGAAAAACCCAAGTCGCAATGGCGGATCGGCACCGAGCATGAGAAGTTCGGGTTCCGCCTGGATGACCTGCGCCCGCCCACCTTTGAAGGCGAGCGTGGCATCAATGCGGTGCTCGATGGGCTGACCCGCTTCGGCTGGGAGCCGGTGCAGGAGAACGGCAATACCATCGCGCTGCTGCGCGATGGTGCCTCGGTGACCCTGGAGCCGGCCGGTCAGCTGGAGCTCTCGGGCGCGGCGCTGGAAACCATCCACCAGACCTGCGTGGAGACCGGCAGCCACCTCAATGAAGTCGCACAGGTGGCCAGTGAGCTGCAGCTTGGCTTCCTCGGCATGGGCTTCCAGCCCAAGTGGGCACGTGCGGACATGCCGTGGATGCCCAAGGGCCGCTACCAGATCATGAAGAGCTATATGCCCAAGGTCGGTTCGCTCGGCCTGGACATGATGACCCGCACCTGCACCACCCAGGTCAACCTGGACTACGCCAGCGAAGCGGACATGGTGAAGAAGTTCCGCGTGTCCTTGGCGTTGCAGCCGATTGCCACCGCGCTGTTCGCCGATTCGCCGTTCACCGAGGGCAAGCCCAACGGCTACCTGAGCTACCGCTCGCACATCTGGACCGATACCGATCCGGACCGCACCGGCATGCTCGACTTCGTGTTCGAGGATGGCTTTGGTTACGAGCGCTACGTCGACTATCTGTTGGACGTCCCAATGTACTTCTCTTACCGCGACGGCATCTACCACGATGCCAGCGGGCAGAGCTTCCGTGATTTCCTGCAGGGCAGGTTGCCGGTGTTGCCGGGCGCGTTGCCGACCCTGCGTGACTGGTCGGACCACACCACGACCGCCTTCCCGGAAGTACGACTGAAGAAGTATCTGGAAATGCGCGGCGCCGATAGCGGCCCGTGGAGCCGCATCTGCGCGCTGCCGGCGTTCTGGGTTGGCTTGTTGTATGACGAGACCGCGTTGAATGCAGCCTGGGACCTGGTCAAGGACTTCAGCCTGGCCGAACGCAACGTGCTGCGCGATGGCGTGCCCAGGCAGGCGATGAACCTGCCGTTCCGCAATGGCACGGTGCGTGACCTGGCCCGCGAAGCCCTGGCGATTTCGCGCGACGGCCTGCGCCGTCGTGCCGCGCTCAATGCCGATGGTCAGGATGAAACGCGCTTCCTGGATGTGCTGCAGGAGATCGTGGATTCCGGCAAGACCGCGGCCGAGCGCAAGCTGGAGCTGTTCCATGGACGCTGGAATGGCAGCGTCGATCCCTTGTTCGGCGAGTTCGCCTATTGAGTCCGCGCGTGCAACCTTATCGGGTATCGGGTTGCTGCGTTCAAGCAAGCGCGCCTTGATCAGCAGGCAGGCACGGCAGCGTCATCAATGCACGAAGGCCGCCTTCGCTGCGATTGTGCAGGCGCAAGCTGCCGCCGTGGTCCAGCACCACGCCATGTGCCACGGACAGGCCCAGGCCGATGCCGCCGGTATCGCGGTTGCGTGATTCGTCACCGCGCGCGAACGGCAGGAACAATTCGTTCTCGCGCGCAGGATCGATGCCGGGGCCGTCGTCATCCACCTCAAGCACGACATTGCCGTTGTCGCGGTAGAGCTGCAGCCGCGCGCTGCCGGCGTACTTGAGCGCGTTGTCGATCAGGTTGGATACCGCACGCCGCAGTGCCAACGGATCGCCCAACAGGACCGCCGGCTCGGCGGCAGTGAGCACCACGTCCTGGCCGGTATCCGCCAGGTCGCCGACCGCGCTTTCCACCAGGCTGGCGAAATCGAGGCGGTCGCGTGGGCCCGGCTGCGATTGGCCGTGCAGGAAGTCCAGCGCGGCAGCGATCATCCGGCTCATCTCGTCGATGTCGGCGCTGGCCTTATCGCGTGCTTCCGCTGGTAGTGCCTGCAGGCGGAACGACAGCCGCGCCAGCGGTGTGCGCAGGTCATGGGCGATCGCGCCGATGGTGCGGGTACGCTCGTCCAGCAAGCGGTTGATGCGGGCCTGCATGGTGTTGAACGAATCCGCCGCGCGCGCCAGTTCGGCCGGACCGCTGCGGTCCAGCGGCGCAGCACCGGGATGGCTGCCGAGGCGATCCGCAGCTTGGGCGAAGCGGCTTATGGGGGCGGACAAGGCGCGCGAAAACCACCATGCCAGCGGCAGCATCGCCACTGCGCCACACAGGAACAACAGGCCGACCTGGCGAGCGACGCTGGGCAATGGTCCGGGCATGCGGTGTACAACGCTGCGCCAATGGCCATCGGCTTTGCGTGTGGCGGCAACGAAGTTGCCGAACAGCGGTGCATTGGCGGGGAAGCCGTCATCCCCAGGCGGCATCGCATCGCGCATGGGTGGCGGGCGCCGCACAGCCGGCGGTACGGCAGGTTCTGTCCCTGCTTCGCCAGCGGCTGCTGGCGCAAACGCTGCCGCCCGGTCGGGGCCGGCGGGACGCTGGTGAAACGCGCTGCCGGGACCCAGCCCGGGCATGCGCATGCCGTTGCAGTAGCTCACCTGGTCCTCGGCCACCCCCAGCCAGCGAGCCAGGCGCATCCTCATGAAAGGGTCCTGGCGATGGCCTTCCGGGCAGGCCGGTCGCTCGCTGCTGTCGGAGACGGTCAGCCGGTCGTTGGTCGATGGCAGTTCGCTGGACAACAGTGCTACCACTTCCGACAGTGGTATGTCGGCCGGGCGCCGCGGGGGCATGGTCAACAACAGCGCGATGCCCAAGGCCAATGCCACCAGCAATGCGCCCAGCAGCAACAGGAAGGTGCGCGCGAAGATCGGCAGCGCTTTCACAGGCGGCGCACCGTGGGCAGCAGCAGATAGCCTTCGTTGCGAACGGTGCGGATCAGTTCCGGATGGCCGCGATCATTCAACTTGCGGCGCAGGCGGCTGATCTGGCTGTCGATGGCGCGGTCGTAGACGTCACTGCCGCGGTTGCGGGCGTTATCCAGCAACTGGTCGCGGCTCAGCACCCATTGCGGATGCTCGACGAAGGCACGAAGCAGGGTGAACTCGCTGTCCGACAAGGTGACGTAGACACCATCGGGGTCGCGCAGGTCACGCCGCAGCGCATCCAGTCGCCAGCCGCCGAATTCGTAGACCGGGTGAGGACTTTGGGTCTGTTCGGCATCGGCCTGCGTACGACGCAGGCGGGCGCGGATGCGCGCCAGCAGCTCGCGTGGATTGCAGGGTTTCGACAGATAGTCGTCGGCGCCTACTTCCAGGCCGATGATGCGGTCGGTGTCGCTGCCCAGTGCGCTGAGCATGATCACCGGCGGCGCGTTGCGTGCGCCGACCAGTTGGCGCATCGCGCTGAGGCCATCTTCGCCGGGCATCATCACGTCCAGCACCACCAGGTCGGGGCGCTGGCTGTTCATGGCCAGGCGCATCTGTGCTGCGCTGTCGGCGGTGGCTACGCTGTAACCATGCTGGCCGAGGAAGTCAGCTATCAGGTTGCGCAGATCGGGATCGTCGTCGACCACCAGGAGATGGGTGGGCATGGGCTTCCTTTCGCTGCGACCGTGCTGGGGGACTCCGCATCCGGGGCCGCGCGACGCATCATAGCGCGCCAATTTGTCAATGTTTGTCAGTGCCCGGCGGCCTGTCGCCCGGTTCAGCATCCGGCGGTGAAGACGGCTGCCTAGAGTGCGCCATCCCATTCTGGCGCACTCCACGATGACAGCCCCACGCGTTCGTTTGATCAGCCGCGAAAACGGTGTTGGCCTGAGCCGTGACCTGGATCTGATGCAGCGCCTGTTGGCGCCGCGATTTGCCACCGAGCGGGTGGGATTCGGCAGTACCGGGCGTACCCGCGCGCAGGTGGCCGGTCTGTGGGGACGCCGCCTGTTGCAGGGGCGGGTGCCGCTGCAGATTTTTTCCGAGCGGGTCTACCCGCGCTGCCTGCCATTGGCGGAGCGCAATTTCCTCCTGCCCAATCCGGAGTGGTTCCTGCCGCGCTGGCACCCGAGCCTGGCCAGGTTCGATGCGGTGCTGTGCAAGACCCGTCACGCCGAGCGCATCTTCGCCGGATTGGGTTGCACCACCCGATACATCGGCTTCACCAGCGAGGACCGCCTGCTTCCCGATGTGCCGCGGCAGCGGGTGTTCTTCCATCTGGCCGGGCGCAGCAGCGCCAAGGGCACGCGGGTGTTGCTGGATACCTGGCGCAGGCATCCGCAGTGGCCGCTGCTTATCGTGGTGCAGAATCCGCGCACCGCTGGCGAGCGGGTGATCGCGGACAACATCGACCATCGCATCGCGGTGCTCGATGAGGCGGAACTACGCAGGTTGCAGAACCAATGCCTGTTCCATATCTGCCCCTCCGAGACCGAAGGTTACGGTCACTACCTGATGGAAGCCTTGAGCGTGGGTGCAGTGACGCTGACCACCGACGGTGAACCAATGAATGAGCTGGTCACTGCGCAGCGCGGGCTGCTGATGCTGCCGGCACAGGCAATCAAACGTGACCTTGCATGGCGCTATTACGTTGACCCGGCGGGCATCGAACTCGCAGTGACACGCGCGTTGCGGCTTTCCGAGGCTGCACTGGACGCCATGTCGCGGCAGGCACGGGAGCACTTCGTGGACAACCAGGAGGCCTTCATCCATCGCTTCCAGCGCGTGGTCACGGAAGGGCTGCCATTGCAGCAGCGGTCCATGCCGGCGCTGCTGCGGGTGAAGGAATGAATGCTGCCATCGGTCAGGTATTCCTGGTGGGGTGCCCGCGCTCGGGAACCACCTTGCTGCAACGCTTACTGAGCACGCATCCGGATATCGTCTCGTTGCCGGAAACGCATTTCCTGCAGCGTCTGCTGCGCTACGGCGACCGCCATCGCGAATCAGTGCGGGCGTGGCGCTGGAAGCAGCTGCATGGCATGCGGCATGCGCTGCAGGCCTGGCTGGGGTGGGTGCCGGGCGGGCAGGTCCGGCGTGCCTGGGCTGGCGTTCCCGAACTGGCAGCTGCATCGCCATCGGCGTTCGCCCCGGTCAGCGCGCAGCTGCAGGCGTTTGCAGATGCGATGGCGGCGCACTGCGATGGTTCCGGCGGACAGCTCTGGTTGGAGAAAACGCCAGACCACCTGTTCTATCTGCGCTCGATCAGCAAGCACCTGCCGGATGCACGGGTGATCCATCTGCTGCGCGATGGCGAAGAAGTGGTGGCATCGCTGCATTCCGCTGCCGCGCGCTATCGGCCCTGGCATGTATACGCCGATGTCGATCGTGCGATCGATCGCTGGAATCGAGCGGTCGTTGAAAGCGGGGCGTGGTTGCATGACCGGCGCCATCTCTGGGTGCGCTACGAACAGCTCATCGCGCAACCGCAGCAGGAACTGGCGCGGATATTTGCGTTCCTGGGCTGCGGTGTCGTCGATTGCGCGACGGCAGGATCCGCTGATCTGAGCGTCCTGGTCCGCAGCGATGAACCCTGGAAACAGGACGCGGGCGAGGCGTTGCATGATCGCCGCAAATTCCAGTTTTGCTTCGATGCTGCACGACGCGCGTATATCCGCGCGCGCCTGATCCCGTTGTCCGACGACCTGCTCGCCGCAACGCGGCGCCCCTTTCCCCATTGAACCCAGAGCATTCCCATGCGCTTGTCATTGCAGAAATTCATACCCTTCGCAGCCTCGCTGCTGGTGTTGTCGCTTGCCGGCTGCGGCGCGTTTGGACGTTGCCAGGATGGCCCGCCGCCTGGCCCGCATCGTGGTGGCCCCGGTGGACCCGGTCGACCTGATGGCCCGCCACCTTCGCTGCCACGTGATCCGGCATTCACCAAGGCATTTGACGCTTGCCTGGCCGAACAGGCAGGTAGCCCTGCGGCCGGGTCAGCGGAACAAGGCGATTCGGAACGGCCCAGGCTCGACCGGCAAGCCATGGACGCCTGCCTGAAGGGCAAGGGCGTGCAGCCACCAGCACCACCGCCGCGTCCACGCGAACACCGCTGAGCGCTGCACCTTCCCCTGTCCCGGTGCTGGGGCGCAGTTGCTAGACTGCCGCCTCATCCTCCGGAGGCAGGCGCATGGGCAGCACGACAGAAGAGATCGTCTTCTATACCAACCCGATGTCACGCGGGCGCATCGTGCGCTGGATGCTGGAGGAGTTGGGCCAGCCGTATCGCACCGAGGTGCTGGAATACGGCCAGAGCATGAAAGGCCCGGAGTTCCTCGCCATCAACCCGATGGGCAAGGTGCCGACCATCGTGCACAGTGGCGTGGTGGTGACCGAGGCTGCAGCGATCTGCGCCTATCTGGCCGATGCGTTTCCTGCTGCAGGACTGGCACCCGCCTTGGATGATCCGCTGCGTGGCAGCTACCTGCGCTGGCTGTTCTTCGCTGCCGGGCCGGTGGAGGCAGTAGTCAGTGCCAAGGCGCTGGGCCTGCTTGCACCGCTGGAGAAGGCCGGCACGGTCGGCTACGGCAGCTTCGAGCAGACCATTGACACCCTGGAGCAGGTTGCCGTGTCGGCATCACCGTGGCTGCTCGGCGAGCGCTTCAGCGCTGCTGACGTCTACGTCGGCAGCCAGATCCTGTGGGGGCAGATGTTCAAGAGCATGCCGGCGCGCGACGCGTTTGCCGCGTATGGCGAGCGCCTGCGTGCCCGCCCGGCCTGGCAGCGTGCAAGTACCCTGGATGATGCATTGATCCCGCCACGTAGCTGATGCGCAGGCTCCTGCTCTGCTTGGTCCTGCTGGTCGGCGCAGCCAGTGCCGTGACCGCAGCTGCGGCCGAGCTGTCCTCGCTGGACTGGCTGCTGGGCAGCTGGCAGCGCACCGGCATGGCAGCTGGTACGAACGGCGCTGAGCACTGGCGTCGGCAGGCTGATGTTCTCGAAGGCGAGGGCCGCAGCTATCGGCAAGGCGAGCTGCGGTTCCAGGAACGTCTGCGCATCATCGATGAGGGCGGGCAGCTGTACTACGTCGCCGATGTTGCCGGGAATCCCGCGCCGGTCAGGTTCGCGCTGGTGGAGCAGGGCGTGCAGTCGGTGGTGTTCGAGAACCTCCAACATGACTTCCCGCAACGGATCGCCTACCAGCGCAACGGCCGGCGGCTGACGGCCACTGTCTCCGCTGGCGAACGTGTGCAGGTGTTCGAGTTCGAGCAGGCCGCGCAACCGACTGACTGAGCGACGGCCGACGTCACGCCCCCCACGTTAGAATCCGGGTTCCGTGATGAAGGGACGCCCGGTGTCGCCATTCAACCTGTTCCAGCGCCTGTCGCAGGCGCCAACCAACCCGAGGGCCGAGCCGGTGGCGCGGACCTTCGATGTGGCCGAACTGTATGAAGGACCGGTGCAGCTGGCCGATGCCGCCGATGCCGCGCCGCTGGCGCTGGACGAGAAGCTGCGCCAGGCCTACTTCTGGATCGTCAACAACGCCATCATCAGCCCGCATTACGACATCGAGTACCACGCCGGTCCGTCGGCCAGCTTCAATGTTGGTGATACCCGCCGCCAGCTGACCTTGCCATCGGCGCAGAGCTATTCCAGCTACGTGCTGCTGCCGCTGCTGACCTTCGCCACCCGCCGCAAATGCCTGTTCGTCGGTGGCCCCGGCCGGGGCAAGACCGCCAGCGCGATCCTGATGGGCGTGCTTGCCGGTTACCCGGTGCGCGAGGTGCGTCGCGCCATGCAGCACGGTCACCCGCAGATGACCATCGCCGACCTGCTCGGCAATCCGCTGCCGGCCGATCTGGTCGCCGCGCAGGACATGTCGCAGATCCGCATCGCCTGGCGCAGCTGGCTGGGCATGCGGGTCAAGATCATCGACGAGTACAACCGCATCCCCACCCGTACCCAGAGCGCGCTGCTGACGGTGATGGGCGACAACTACGCCGAAGTGCTCAACCAGGTCTACGAATGCCCGGAGTCGGCGTGGTACCTCACTGCCAACGACGACCGCGGTGGCGGCACCTACCAGGTGATCGAGGCCCTGCGCGACCGCATCGACGTGGTGGTGCAGGCATTGGCCTTCAACCCGCGCTTCCTTGAAGAGATGCTGTTGCGCATCGAGCAGAACATCCGTCCGGAAGAAGTGGTGCCGCGCGAGATCATTTTCAGCGAGGAAGAAGGCGACCTGATGCTGCAGCAGATCCGTGCGGTGGAGGTACCGCAGGATGTGCGCAGGCGCATTGAATTCTTCAGCAGCCAGTTCGAGTTGATGGAGACCGCGGGTGCGCAGTTCGAGTACCTGACCAAGGACACCGTGCGCCTGGCCGGGGTTGACTGGGCCCAGGCGATTGCCGCCGATTCCGGCCGTGATCGCATGAAGGACCTGGGTTGCCAGACCCGCAATGGTTTGTCGGTGCGCAACCTGATGACCTTGCTGATGTTTGCCAAGGCGTTGGCCTGGTTCCGCGGCAATGCCGCGGTCGCGCTGGACGACGTGCGCCAGGTGTTGCCGTTCGTGCTCAACGACAAGCTGCAACCGGATCTGGACGCGCCGTTCTTCGCGCTGCCGGAGAACGCCGCTTACCGCAGCGACCGGCTCAGCTGGCTGCGCTGGTTGCTGGACAGCTCCAATGCCGAGTACGACCGCCTGGACCTGGATCGTAACGATCCGGTCGGCGAGCTGTCCGCACAGTTCGCACGCGGCCTGGATGGCATCAGCGAGCGCGAGACGCGTGCGCGCCTCACGCGCATCGAACGGCTGGTGGAGGAACGGGTGAAGGGCCGCAAGCTCTACGGTCATCTGTACGACGACCTGCTCAAGCTCAAGTACCTGCACCAGCGCTATACCAATTACCTGCATTGGCAGCAGGCGCGCTGAGGTGCTGTCACCCGCACTGACCGGCCTGCTGGCATCGCGCCGCAGCCTGCTCAACCAGCAGGTTGCTGAAGCAAGGCAACGTTGGCCCACCCTGGATACCGCGGCGTTCTCGGTCTTTGTCGCGCAGACGCTGGACCCTTTGTGCCTGGCGATTGCTGCTGTGGACGAAGCGGCGATGCCGGCGGCCACCGAAGTCGCCTTCGAACTGGGCCTGGAACTGGTGGCACAGGGACTCGCAGGCCCGGCAGCTCGCCTGCCGTGGGTGGATGCCGCGTGGCAGCAGCTGGCAGTGCCTGCCGCAGCACTGATCGCAGCTGCACCGCTGGAGACGCTGGGTGCACTCAGCAATGCGGTCGTGCGCATGCACGAGGTGCCGGGCGTGCGCGTCGACGCATGGCTGCAGCGCATGGCCGCATTGGCGCCGCGTTGCGACAGCACGGCGGCCATGCGCAGCGTCGGCGCGCTGTGTGCATGGCAGGCGGGCATGGCGCATTTGCGTGTGGCGGCATTGGCACAGGCCGATGGCATGCCTGCTGCGTTGGCGGCAGAAGCGATTGGCGTCGACGTAGCGCAGTGGCCGTCGCTGCGGAGCCAGCTCGGCCGCGAGCGTTGGTGGCACCCGCAAGGTGCAGCTGCAAGCGTGCAGGGGCAGACGGTTGGCGGCTTCACCGGCCTGGGCGGCCCATTCGCTGCGCCGCCGGAGCTGCGCGCCAGCGCGGAAGGTTTCATCGCACGTAGCGGCGACCGCCATTACCTGCTGATTGCCGATGCCTTCGGTGGCGTGGTATTGCCAGCCAGTGCAGCGGAGTTTGCTGCCGCGCGGGTCACGCCGGCCACGCAGCTTTCAATCGAAAGCCAGGGCGCGCGTATTGGCACGACCACCATCGTTTACGCCGCCCCAGTTGATGGCCTTGCGGCGGTGGCCGGGCCGGCGGGTATCGCCCTGTATTCGCCGTGGTCGCACCACGTGCGCCTGCTACCGGGCGCGGCATGAGCAGCACCGAGCAGGAAAGCCTGCTGGCCAACTGGCGCGCCGCCTGGCCATTGGCGCTGGCCGACTGGAGCCGTTTCACCCGCTTGCAGGATCCGCGCCTGTGCGACAGCAGCGTCGAGGCAGCGAAGGAGGGCCTGACCGGCAGCTTCGCGATGATCCGCTTGGCCGACCAGCGGGTGGTGATCGATCTGCCGCAGGTGCAGCGTTTGGGGCTGCAGGATCACGCCCGCGAAATCCTCGCCCACGAGATCGGCCATCACGTGCTGGCACCGGCCACGGCCACCGATCACGCGCGGCTGCTGGCGCGTATCCATCGCGCATTGCCGACATTGGAAGCGCACGCGCCGATGGTCGCCAACCTCTATACCGACCTGCTGATCAACGACCGCCTGCAACGCCAATGCGGCCTGCGCATGGCCGAGATCTACCAGCGCCTTGCCACCGGTGCCAGCGGTAGTTCACCGCTGTGGCAGCTGTACATGGGCATCTACGAACAGCTGTGGCAGCAGCCGGCCGGTAGCCTGGGCGGGCCAGCGCTGGAAGATGCAGGCCTGCGCGGCGATGCCTGGTTGGGCGCGCGGGTGATCCGCACCTATGCCGGCGAATGGATGGAAGGTGCCAGCCGTTTCAGTGCCTTGCTGCTGCCGCACTTGCTGGAGACGATCAGTGACGCGCGCGTCGATGCGCTGATGGATACCCGCCATGCCGGGCGCGGCAGTCAACCGGTGGGACTGGATCGGCTGGAAGAAGACGAACTCGCACCGGTGCTGCATCCGGCGCTCGATCCGCGCATCACCGGCGAGGAAGAGGCTGGTGCAGTAGACGTGGTGGCGGAGGACGCATTGCCGACCAGCACGCCCGGTCACGGCCAGACCCGGGAGCCGTTTGAGTACGGCGAAATCCTGCGCGCGGCGGGACTGGACATGGACCCGCAGCAATTCGCGGTGCGCTACTACCGCGAGCGCGCCTTGCCGCACCTGATCCGTTTCCCGGTCAGCCCACAGCCGCAGGCGCAGGAGCTCGAACTGGAAGGTCTGGAGCCCTGGGAACCAGGCGATCCTCTGGATGCGGTGGATTGGTTGCAGACCTTGATGCAGTCGCCCACCGTGGTGCCGGGGGTGACCACCGTGCAGCGGGTGATGGGGCCGGCGCCGGGCAACGAACCTGCCAATGAACCGATTGATCTGGACCTGTACGTGGACAGCTCCGGCTCCATGCCCGATCCGCAGCAGGTCACCTCATGGTTGACCTTGGCCGGTGCGGTGATCGCCTTGTCGGCGTTGCGCGCGGGTGCGCGCGTGCAGGCCACCTTGTGGAGCGGCAAGCAGCAATGCCTGCACACCGATGGTTTCGTGCGCAGCGAGGACGACATCCTCAAGGTGCTGGTAGGTTACTTCGGTGGCGCAACGGCTTTCCCCATCCATCGCCTGCGCAGCACCTATGCGCAGCGGCCGGCGGCTGCGCGTGCCGTGCATATCCTGCATATCTCCGATGACGGCATCACCACCATGTTCGAGCAGGACGAGCGCGGCAACAGCGGCTGGGACGTCGCCGCGCAGGCGCTGCGCGCGGCCCGGGCTGGCGGCACCATGGCGCTCAATCTCTACAGTCCGTTGCCGGCAAGCCTGGTCGGCGCCAAGGGTTGGACCGCGGACTTGCTACGCGCACGCGAGCAGGGCTGGGATATCCACGTCGTGCGTGACATGACCGACCTGCTGGCCTTCGCGCGCGATTTCAGCCAACGTCATTACCAGTCACCGGGCGTGGTCGGCCGATGAAAAGCACCTTACGGAACCAACCATGAGCAACAGCGCCTCGCTGGACGCCCTGCTGCGTCGCCTGATCGATACACCACCGGACTTCCTCGATCCGCCACGGCGCGGCCGCGAAGGGCAGCTTCAGGTCGCAGCCGTGGTCAACGACGTGCTGGCGCTGCATGGTGTCGCCTTGCCCGCTGCGTTGCAGGCCAGCCTGTCCGGCAACCTGGCAGCGGTCACCGCCAACCAGCTGAGTCTGTCCGCGGTGATGGCCTGGCTGCTGGCCGATGAAGCGTGGCACGCGCTGCGCTTCCCGCGCGAGGCGCTGCTGCAGGTATTTGGCGAGGCAGTGCCCGCGTTGGCAACGGAGGCCGCAGTGAACCGCTATCTGCACGATCCGGATCGGCGCGAGGAACTGGTGCGTACCGCCATCGCGCGGCTGGGTCTGCTGCCTGCGGGTGAAACCGCGGCACAGGCAGCCGATCGCCTGGCCAGCGTCAGCAGCGTCGAACGCCGTCGCCTGCTGGACGCCAGCCGCGCTGCTGAAGCGCGCGCACGTGCGATCCGCGAGGCGCTGGCACGCAAGGCTGCCGAGGAATCGGCGGACAAGTGGACACGCGAGTGAATCAAGACCCGCACGACGGTGAGCGCTATCCCACCCTGAGCGAAGCGGGCAGGGCGATGCTGCAGTGGATGCGCGAGCATCCGGCGGCACCGCGCTACCGCAACCAGAGTGGCAATCGACTGCTCGCCGGGGAAGTGCAGCAACTGCGCGTGTACGAACACCATATCCTCGGCGCTGGTTTCCAGTGGCAGCCGGGTTCACCTCCGCCGTGGTTGGGAGCCTTTGTCGATGAGGTGATCGCGCAGGTGCCGTACTTCCGTGCGCGCGGTCGTGCTGCATGTTTCGAAGACATCGCCACCACCCATCGCGGTGACCTGGCTGCCGATATCGCCCAGTTCGTTCCCGATCCGGTGCCGTTGCAGCGGATGATGAATTTCCGCACCACCGGAACCACCGGCCATCCGCTGGTGCTGCCCTCGCATCCAGTCGTGGCCGGCCGCTATCTGGCCTATCACAAGCGTGCCTTGGCACGCGCTGGCGTGGTCTTGCGCAATGGCCGCGGGCAGATGGGCGTGATGCTGCTGGGCATGCAGCAACGCTGCTTCACCTATGTATCGGTGACGCCGAGCATGGACGAGTCCGGGCTGGCCAAGATCAACCTGCATCCGGATGAGTGGCGTCATCCCGATGACCGCGCGCGCTATATCGATGCGCTGCAGCCGGAAGTGATTGCCGGTGATCCGATTTCTTTCGCCACCTTGCTGGAACTGGAGGTCAGCCACCGGCCGCGCGCGCTGCTGTCGGTGTCGATGGCCTTGTCGCCGGGCCTGCGGCAGGCCTTGCAACAACGATTCGACTGCCCCGTACTGGACATTTATTCGATGAACGAAGCCGGTCCGCTGGCGGTGCATGATGCCGCCGCCGGTGGTCACGTGCTGCTGCAGCCGGGCATGTATGTGGAGGTGCTGGACGATGCCGGTCGTGCCGTTGCGGATGGACAGGTCGGTGAGATCACCCTGACCGGTGGTTTCAACTTCTGCCTGCCGCTGCTGCGCTACCGCACTGGCGACCGTGGCGCGCTGGCGATGTGTGGTGACGTGCCGATGATTGTCGACCTGCAGGGCAGGCGACCGGTACGCTACCGCACCCGCAGTGGCCGCTGGATCAACAACATCGACCTGACCCACGCCTTGGCGCCGCTGCCGCTGTCGCGCTTTCGTGTGCATCAAGGCGGCGATGGCAGCGTGAGCCTGCATCTGCCAGTCGCCGAGGGCGGTTACGCACAGCAGGCGCAAGCGGCCCTGCAACATACCCTGGACGACCTGCCGGTGCAGGTCGTGCTGATGCACGTGGAGGACAAAGTGCTGCAATACACCACCGATCTCAACGAAGGCCTGGGCGCATGACCGCACTGGAAATCGCTGCCAACGCCTTCGCCACCGCGTCCATCCTGTGTGCGGCGCGCAACAGCGTGCATACCTGGTGTACGGGCATCATTGGCTGCTCGCTGTTCGGCCTGCTGTTCTGGCATACCCAGCTGTATGCCGATGTGCTGCTGCAGGTGTTCTTCGTCGTCGCCAGCATGTTCGGCTGGTGGAACTGGCACGCCAGTGCCAGCCATGCGGCACTGCCGATCAAGCGCACGCCGTTGCGCAGCTTCGTCCTGATGGGCGCAGGTGCGTTGCTGGCCGGTGCTGCTTACGGACTGGTGCTGCATCGCTTCACCGACGCCTACGCGCCGTTCGCTGATTCCTCGGTGCTGTGCCTGTCGGTGCTGGCGCAGCTGCTGCTGATGCGCAGGCGCATCGAGACCTGGCCGGTGTGGGTGCTGGTCAACACCATCGCGGTCCCGCTGTACGCCTCGCGCGGGCTCACCCTGACGTCCGTGTTGTATGCGGCGTATTGGATCAACGCCTGGTTGGCCTGGCGGCATTGGCGCCGGCTGTGGCGCGAGCAGGGCGCGGCTGCGTGAGCATGCTGCGGGTCGGCCTGGTGGTGGGCAAGTTCTGCCCGCTGCACCGCGGTCACCAGTTGCTGCTGGATCATGCACAGGCGGCCTGCGAGCGGCTGATCGTGGTCAGTTACACCAAACCCGAGTTTCCCGGCATGGCGCCCGCGCGACGCGAGGCCTGGCTGCGAGCGCTGTATCCCGACGCCAACCACTGGGTGCTCGACGACGTGCGCCTGGCCGCACATTGCCAGCGCTTGGGGCTGCCGCAGCGATGCCTGCCGGATAACGATGCCAGTGACGAGGCGCATCGCCTGTTCATGGCCTGGCTGCTGCGCGAGGTGATCCAGAGCGAGGTGGATCTGGTGTTCACCAGCGAGGACTACGGGCCCGGTTTCGCTGCAGTGCTGTCGCAGCAACAGCAACTGCATGGCGGCCGCGCGGTGGCGCACGTTGAGGTCGATCCGGCACGGCGCAGCGTGCCGGTATCGGGCACTGCAGTGCGCGCGGACCTGCATGCGCAGCGGCAGCAGCTGGCGCCGCAGGTGTATCGCGATTTCGTCAGGCGGGTGGCGTTGCTGGGCGGTGAATCCACCGGGAAATCAACGCTGGTCCAGACACTGGCCACGCGCTGCGATAGCGTCTACGCGGCGGAGTATGGCCGCGAGCTGTGGGAGGCGCAGGATGGGCAGCTGCAGGAGTCGGATCTGCTGCATATCGCCCAGACCCAGGTAGCGCGCGAGGAGAATCTGCTGGGTGCCGCCACCGGCTGGCTGGTCTGTGACACCTCGCCGTTGACCACCTTGTTGTACGCCGAGGCGATGTTTGGTCGCGCCGATCCGTGCTTGCTGGAATTGTCGCGACGTCACTATGACCTGGTGTTGCTGTGTGACCCCGATGTTCCATTCGTGCAGGACGGCACCCGCCGCGACGAGGCGTTCCGGCGCTGGCAGCATGCCTGGTATCTGCGTGAGCTTGGCAGCCGGCAGATTCCCTTCCGCCAGTTGGGCGGCGATTGGCAGCAGCGAGAGGCGGCGGCGCTGGCAGCCATCGCCGAGCTGCAGCCGGATGTGGATGCAGCCAGGTCGCGGCCAGCGCTGGTTCAGTAGCGCGCAGCTGCCAGCGGCGCATCTGCCCATTGCCAGGCTGCTGTGTGCTGGCGTTTGGTTTCGGCTGCCGCATCGGCCTGGCCCAGCACCTGTTGTGCCTGTGCCAGTCCGAACAGCGACCAGCCATTGGCCGGATAGGTCTTGAGGTCCTGGCTGAAGGCTTCGGCTGCGGATTCCGCATCACCTGCATCCAGCAGCGCGGCGCCCAGATAGGGACGCACCGGCAGCGGCCAGTCGGCGGGTTCGTTGTAGGCCAGGGCATCTTCGGCGGCTGCAGCCTCTCGCAAGGCGGTAATCGCTTCGCTGTGTTTTCCCTGCGCGCGTAGCAGTTCGCCACGCAGGAGTGCATCGGCAACACGCAGCACGCTGTCTGCGTGGTTGATGTCGAAGAAGCTGACCTGCGCCATTGCCGTATCGGCGGTGATGGCATGCAGGGCTTCGGCGTCGCGTGTTGCTTCTGCCAGTGCGCCCTTGCGGGCATGGGCCATGCCGCGGGCGAAATGGCGGATCGCGGCAGGATAGGGGAGTTCGGCTGCAGTGCCGGTGTCGGCGAGGATGCCGTCCCAATCGCCGAAGCGGACCTGGGTAAGCAGCGGTGCCACCACGAACTGCTGCATGAACTGCATCGGCGCCTCGCCCATAGCCGCGCGGTCCGCCCGATCGGCCGTCTGTCTGGCGGCCTGCATGGACAGCGTGCGCGAGCCGGTCAGTCCCGTGGTCATCGTGGCGAAGTGCCAGTTGTGCGGCACGTAGCCCAACGGATAGACGCCATTGCTGCCACGGCAGACCGCGAGGAAATCCTTGTCGGCGGTGGTCGCGGCCAGATTGGTCAGGGTTGCATCGTGGTAGCGGCCAACACGGATGTAGATATGCGCGGGCATATGCACCAGATGGCCGGACCCGGGCGCCAGTGCGGCCAGCGCATCGGCGTAGGGCTCGGCGCGCTTGGGCTCGGGCGAGGATTCCATGGCGTGGATGTAGTAGTGCATCGCGCCGATATGGCGCGGGTTGCGCGCCAGCACGCGCTCCAGCTCACCGACCAATGCCTGGGTGAACTCGGCGGGCTTGCCATCCTGCCAATAAGCCCACGGCGAGAGATCCATCAAGGCTTCCGCGTACATCGTGGCGGCATCATCGTCATGCGGGAACTTCGCGACCACTCCAGCCATCGCATCGGCGTAGTTGCGGTCCAGCTGCTTGCGGTCCTCCGGTGCGGGGTCGGCGTAGCGCTTCTGTAGTGCCTGGATCAGCGCTTGGTCGGCAGGTCGCGCGCCAGTGGCGAGGGTGGCGGCACGTGCTGCCAATGCAGTGGCTTCCTTGGCAGCTGCCGGGTCCATTGGCAGATTGATGTTCGGCCCAAGCACCAAGGCCTGGCCCCAGATGCACATTGCACATGCCGGGTCCAAGCGCGCGGCTTCGGCGAAAGCACGCCCGGCAGCTTCATGATTGAAGCCATAGGCCAGACGCAGGCCTTGGTCGAAATAGCGCTGAGCCAGCGGCACCTTGCTGCCGATGTCGCGGTGCAGGTCGCCGAAGGTGTCGAACAGCGGGAGTTCATTGGCATCTGCTACCGGGGCCTTATCGACAAGGGCGGTTGCGTTGTCGGGAGCGTCGCAGCCCGACAGCGCTGCAGCCGCAAACAGGGACGGAAGCAGCAGGGACAAGGATCGACGGATCATTGTGGCTTCTCGGGGCGGATGGACGCGAAGATACTGCTGGGCGCGGCTGGGTGGTGATATGCCGCGATGAAAACACCGTAAAAAAACGCAGACCGGAGAATCGCAATTACGCTGCGCTGCGGACGCCGGCCGTTCATTTCCGGATGGCGAGGTACCTGGCACGTATCGTGCCGGCCTGCCCGCGGATGGGCGAAGGCCAGGAAAAACTCATGGCTCTGCCCAGTTCTACGCATTTGTCGCAGTTTCCTCCGCGGTGCACAGTTCCTGAACGTATTGGACAAGGCGCAGAGATGATGCAGAAGCAGGGAATTCGCAGGAGATTGCAGGTGGCGGCGATGGTGCTTGCCGGAGCGGCGTCGTCGGCGGCGTGGGCTGGACCGCCTGCGGACTGGACGACACCGATCAAACCATTTCATATCGTCGACAACATCTATTACGTAGGCAGCGAGGGACTGGCGGCATACCTGATCGTGTCGGAGCAGGGTGCGATCCTGTTGGATGCTCCGCTTGCTGCCAATGCGGATCAGATCGAGCGCAACATCGAAAGCCTGGGTGTGCCGCTGCATGATGTACGGCTGTTGCTCAGCAGCCATGCCCATGCGGATCATGTCGGCGCCATGGCAGCACTCAAGCGCGACACCGGTGCACGTTATGCCGCCAGCGCTGGCGACCGTTGGGCGCTTGAGAACGGCAGGAACCAGGGCGACAACAACTACGGCATCCAGCCCTTCGATCCGATCAAGCTGGATGAGATCGTCAGCGATGGGCAGAAGCTGCGGCTTGGTGACGTCGAGCTGACGGCGCATCTCACGCCGGGGCACACCGCCGGTTGCACCAGCTGGAGCATGACCGTGAATGACCGTGGCACGCCGCGCGAGGTGTTGTTCCTGTGCAGCATTACCGTCGCCGGCAATACGCTGGTTGGGAATCGCAGTTACCCGACGATCGCCGAGGATTTCCGCGCTACGTTTGCAAAGCTTGGCGCGATGCAGGCGGACATCGTCCTGAGCGGCCATCCCGATACCACCGGCATCCTTGAGCGGCAGGCGCAACGCGCCGATGGCGATGAGGATGCATTTGTGGACCCTGGCCTGCTCGCCCGGCTGGTGGAGGAGCACAAGGAGAGTTTCGAGGACGCCTTGAGCAAGGCGCGTTCAACGCCCCAGCGCCCTTGAGCAGGCGCCGCAGATTCCATCGGCAGACGAACCGTCTGAGATCTTCAGCGTAACCACGTAGCCCGGGTAAGCGCAGCGCACCCGGGGAATCGTTGAGTCAGATATGGCGTTGATGTGCTTGTATGGGCACGCGACTTCGCACCGCTCTGCAAGCTCCCGGGTGCGCTGCGCTTACCCGGGCTACGGAGTCTGCTCGCTTTCATGTCGTCGGCTGGTTCATTCAAGCGCGAGTGCCTGCCGCAGGCCGGCCACATGGGCACGCCCGACCGGCAGCTCCCCGCCGCCATTGAGTACCAACCAGTACCGACTGCCGCTACCCGAATGCAAGGTGCTGACATGGCGAAGGTTGACCAGGTAGGAACGGTGGCAGCGGATGAAATCGGGTGGCAGCACCGCGCTCAGTCCGGCCAGGGATTTGTCGTGCAGCTCACTGCGGCCATCACGCATGCGCAGCTCGCTGTAGTCGCCGTCGGCACGGATCCACTGCACATCGGCCAGTTCGACCAGGGCCGTGCCCTGCGCGCGCCAGATGCCCAGGTAGCGCGCGCGGCCGGAACTGTAGCGGCCTACGTCCAGCAGGCGCTCCAGTGCCTGGCCAAGCCGCTCGCGCGAGAACGGCTTGGGCACGAAATCCAGCACGCCGTGTTCGAAGGCCTGCAGGGCGCGCTCGCGGTGGGCGGATACGACCACGCAGTGGTAACGGCCGGCGACCGCGCTGCGCAGCAGGTCAAAGCCATCTTCGCCGCCGAGGTTGAGGTCGAGCAGCAGACCGTCGTAGACGCTGCGCTGCAACCGGTCACCGGCGGCATCCAGGTCGGCGACCGCATCGAAGCGCGCACGCGTGCCCGCTATTTCCGCACAAAGCCGCAGCAGGCGCTGGCGGACCAGCGGCTCATCTTCGACGATCAATATGCGCATGTGAGCTCGATACGGCTGCACCAGTCGGCGCCATCGGCGCCTTGGCTGTAGTGCCAACGATTGGGATGGGAGGCGGCCAGGCTGGCCTCGATGTAGCGGGTGCCGGTGCCCTGGCCACGATGCGGTGCGGAGCCACGTGCGCTACGCAGTTCCAGAATCCAATGCTGCTTGTCGCGTTGCACGCGCAGGCGGAACGGTCGTTGCGCGCAGGCGACCGCGCCGGCATGGGTCAGCGCGTTCTCCACTTGTGCATGCAGCACGCCGGGGGGCAGCGACAGCTGCAGGTCGTCGGCATCCACCTCCAGCGTCATCGGCTGGTCAAGGGCCTGGCCGACGATATCCAGATGGTTGCGGCACAGGGCCAGTTCTTCGCTGAGCGGCACGCTCTGGCTGCTGCTGCTTTCGCGCAGGCGATCGAACTGCTCGGCCAGCGATTCGACCAGGCGGCTTGCCTTTGCCGGAGCCTGTTCGATCAGCTCCTGCAGGCAGGTGAGGGTATTCATCAGCCAATGTGGCTGGATGCCCCGCTGCAGCAGCTGCAGCGACAACTTTGCACGCTCTTCGCGCAGGCGCGCGTTGTGCAGGTCCAGGTTGCGAACCTGCTCCGCATGGCAGAGCAGCAGGAAGCCCACCAGCACCGCGAGCAGCAGGAAGTAGGGGCCATCGAGGAAGGCCCCGGGCGCAAACAACAAGGCCAGTACGCCCGCGACCAGCAGGGCCAGGATCGGCCAGCGTTCTTCGCGCTCACTATTGGTCCGCAGCAGCAGCGCAGACGAGGCCAGCAGACTCAGCAGTAGCGCCACCGCCGAACGGATGTCGAAGCTGGGTAGCAGCACGGCCGTCATCACCAGCGCGGCGGCGTAGGCGATACCCAGGCCCTTGGGCACGGCAACGCCATAACGTCGGGCAAGATAGGCAGGCAGCAGCATGGCCGCTGCCACGTGCAAGGCCAGCAGCGCATACAGGCGCAGGCCGTGCCATGGATAGAGATAGCCGAGCAACGGTCGCCAGCCTTCGACGACTGGTAGTGCAATCCCGACAGCGCACAGCGCGAGCAACAGTCGCCCGCCAGGCATCTGCGGCCGGCCGTGCTGTAGTGCAAGGAAGTACAGGCAGGCTGCTGCGAGTGCGCCGGTGGCGAGGGCCGCGATCAACCAGGGCAGGACCATGCGCTGGTACAACACCACGGCCGGCGCCACTGCTACCAGGGCATCGGCGCTGTACAGGCCGAACTGCTGGTGGTGGCTGGAAGCGAGTACCAGCAGTTCGTCCGTTCCCGTGGGCGAGGAAGGCGGCAGTACGCGGGTGATGTCGACCTGACCGGGCTGTTCCTGCTCGGCGCTGGTGCCGACGATGCCATTGGCCTGCATCGGCTGGCCGTTCCAGTAGAGCTGGCTGGCGCCGCGCAAGGACAGCCGCAGGGCGCGGCCGCCATCGTCAGGCTGGGTGGACGCGGGCGATTGCCAGCGCAGCCAGTACGGGCCGCGCCAGCTGGCCAGCGTTTGTTGATCGATTGGTTGCCAATGGATGTCGGCTGGCGGTGAGGTCGGCAAGCCGCCAGCAGCGGTTGCGCTGGCGGGCGCCATCTCTCCGCCCAGTACTTGCACGCTGTTGACGTCGCGCAGCAGCACGGCCAGCCACGCGGCGACCGCGAAGACCAGCACGGCCAGTACGCTCAGGATTCGTAGGATCGGCATGGGCCTATCGTATCGGCTGCGCGGAGACGCTGGGCGGTGAGTTGGAGCTGTTCGGCGGACGCGCGCCCCGCAAGCGCCGTCGAGGGAGGGATGCTGGCTTCGTGGCGAGGCAACGGGAGGTTTCTCCGGGTTGCCGGGGCCACGGCAACACCCATCTTCCCACCTGGTCGGAGCCCGCCATGTCCAACAACTCTCTGTCTGTTTCCAGTGCTTGCCGTCCTTGCCTGCAGTCGTTGGCGGCTCCTTCAAACGCCTCGCTTGTCGCTGGGCATCAACACGACGCTGGCGGAGTGCTTGTGACCGGCAAGGGGAAGCTGGGACGTAGCGGTCGCCTGTTGGCGCTGTGCCTGGCCCTGGCGTGCGCCTCGCCGGCGCTGGCCAAGGACTCGGTTGCGCCGCTGGTGTTTGCACCCTATGCAATGCAGACCAAGGCCAATGGCACCATCGCCACCGAAGAGGCCTTCCTCGAAGTTCCGCGTCGCCACAGCGAGCCGAACGGGCCGCGCATCCGCCTGCGTGTTGTGCGCCTGCCGGCGACCGGTGGCAATGGCAGCGCTGCCCCGGTGGTCTATCTGGCCGGTGGCCCGGGCGGTTCTGGCTTCGGCACCGCACTCGGCCCGCGCTGGCCGGTGTTTGACCGGGTCCGGCGCGAGACCGACGTGCTGCTGCTCGATCAGCGTGGCACCGATTTCTCCGAGATGCCCCCGGAGTGCCCACACGAGCACAAGTTCGATGACGCCCAGCCGCTGCAGCGCGACGCGGCGCTGGTAGCGGTGAAGGCGTCCCTGGTCAGCTGCCTTGCCTTCTGGAAGGACGCAGGAGTTGATCTGGGTGCCTATACCACCGCCGAGAGTGCCGACGACATCGAGTACCTGCGCAAGGCGATGGCGCTGCCCAAGCTGAGCCTGTGGGGCATGAGCTACGGCACGCACCTGGCGCTGGCGACCGTGCGCCGCCACCCCGACAGCCTGGAGCGCGTGGTGTTGATGGGCAGCGAAGGCCCGGATGACACGATCAAGCTGCCGCTGGCTGCTGATGCCTTGCTGGCGGACCTCGCCGTCATCGCGAAGAAGGACGGTTTCGAAGACCTGCAGGGATCGGCGCAGCGCGTGCTGGCTAAACTGCGCCAGCAGCCGGGGCAGGGCAGCAGCCCGATGCATGACGGCAGGAAGGTGACCATCGGCGAGTTCGATGCGCAGATGGCGATAGCGATCGCCCTCGGCCGTCGCTCAACCCAGCGCATGTTGCCGCTGGCACTGCGTGAGGCCGAGGCCGGCAACTATGACCTGCTAGGTGCGATCGCCTTGATGGTGCGCGAGGGCCTGGGCGGCTGGCGCGCCATGCCGACGGCGATGGATGTGGCTTCCGGGCAGAGCCCGCAGCGGCGCGCATTGGCGGCGGCTCAGGCCCGCCAGAGCCTGCTCGGCGATGCCTTGAACTTCCCGTTCCCGGACGTTGCTGATGGCTTGGGCATGCTGGACCTGGGTGAGGCCTTCCGTGCGCCAGTGCGCAGCGACGTGCCGGTGCTGTTCATCAGCGGCACGCTGGACGGCCGCACCCCGCATGCCAATGCCCAGGCGCTGCTGCCGGGCTTCAGCCACGGCGAGGAGCTGCTGGTGCGCAGTGCCAGCCATGACAACGAAATGTGGGTGGGCAATCCGGCCATCGCCGACAACATCGCCGGTTTCCTGGCCGGGCGCGGGCTGAGTGCGGATGTGCTGGATGTGCCGCTGCCGGTGTTTGTTACTGACAGGGCCAAGCTGTAAGCCAGAGCAACACCAGGTCAAAACCGGGGTGGGGGGGGGGGGTGGGGGGGGCGCGCCCCCGGGGAGCCCCGGGGGGGGTGGGGTGGTGTTTGGTGAGGGGGGGGGGGTGGGGGGGCGGCGGGCGCGCCCAATGGGGCGGGGGGGGGGGGGGGGGGGGGGCGGGGGGGGCGG